>DASPNR010000042.1:600000-877205 GCA_035626395.1 Candidatus Limnocylindrales bacterium
TTTGGGTGGCGGTGTTCGCATCCACGACCAATCTGGCCGGGGGCAGCGGCGACCTCGACGTCTTCTTCTCCCGATCCACCGACAACGGCGGAACGTGGAGCAACCCGGCCCGGCTCAACTCCGACGGCGCTTCGGACGGAATTCTCGACCAGGACTTCCAGCCCTCCATCGCCACCGACGGGGCCGGGAAATGGGTCGCCGTGTGGAAGCTGCAGGCGCTCGGCGGCCCCACCTTCAATCAGACCTACTACAGCGTCTCGACCAACAACGGGTTTTCCTGGTCGTCGCAGCTTCCGCTCGGCTCCCAACAGACGGCCAACATCGGGCTGGGGCAGGGCACGGACGTGGTGTTCAACGGGAGCGACTTCGTTGCGGTGTGGGGAAGCACCGACGACGTCAGCGGCAACGGCATCGACGGCGACATCCTCTACGCGATCATCGATGGCGGCACCCTGACCGCCGGGGCCGAGGGCGTGCTCAACAGCAACGGCGGCACCGACAGCGGCGCCGACATCTATCCGTCGCTCGCCGTCGACGGCACCACCGTCGTCGCCACCTGGCAGTCCAACGAGAATCTCTCGGGGTCGGGGACCGACTCCGACATCCTCGTCTCGCGATCGACCACGGGGGGCAGCTCCTGGTCGGCCGTCACCTTGCTCGCCGACAACGCCATCTCCGATATCGGCGCGGACGAACGCCCGAGCGTAGCCACCGACGGCGAAGAGTTCATCGTCGTGTGGGGGTCGGACGATCCGCTGGGCAAGCTGACCAAGACCGATGGAGACATCCTGACGGTGCGCTCGAGCGACGGCGGCGTGTCCTGGACGAGCGTTGCGCCGCTGGCCTCGACGGCCGGCAAGGACAAGGGAGCCGACAGCCTGCCGGCCATCGCCGCCGACGGGAACAGCGACACCTGGGCCGTGGTCTGGGAGTCCACCGACACGCTGTTCAACACGCTCGGCGTCGACGAGGACATCCTGTTCTCGCACGCGGAGCAGAACTGTCCCTCCGCTCCGGTTGCCGCCGCCACCTGCTTCGAGCCGACGCAGGCCGGCGCCTCCTCTCTCACCATCAAGGAGAACGGCGCCAAGGACTCGCTGGGCTGGAAGTGGAACAAGGGCCAGGATGTGGACAAGGCTGCGGACCTGGCCGACCCGCTGACGACCGCGGACTATGTCTTCTGCCTCTACGACGAGACGGGCGAGACGCCGACCCTGATCGCCGAGCTGGACGTTCCCGCCGGCGGCAACTGCTTCTCCAAGCCGTGCTGGAAGGAGACGACGACCGGTTACTCCTACAAGCACAAGTACGGGTCGGCCAGCGGCATGAGCGTGTTCGCCGGCACCGGCGGGAAGGCCAAGGCCAGCGTCAAGGCAAAGACCGGATTCGCTGCGCCCAGCCTGCCGCTGGATCAGGACAGCCAGGTCAGCGCGCGGCTGCACAACCTCAGCAACAGCAAGTGCTTCGCTGCCGAGTTCTCAGGCAACGCGGCAAACGACGCCGGACTCTTCAAGGCAAAGTCCGACTAGAGTAGCCGGCCACGCGCGACGGGACTCCGACGGCGCGAGAGTGTCTTCTCGCGCCGTCGCCTTTTCCGCCGTCTGCGATACGGAAGCGTCATGGCGGGAATCGTCTCCTTCGGTACCTACGTTCCCTTCCACCGCATCGCCCGCAACACCATCGGCGCAGCTTTGGGCACCGCCGGCGGCAAGGGCGAGCGCTCGGTGGCCTCCTACGACGAAGACGCGGTGACGATGGCGGTGGAAGCCGCGCGCGATGCGTTCCACGGCCGCGACCGCAGCGCCATCCGTGCGCTCTACTTCGCGACCACCGATCCGCCCTACATCGAGAAGCTGAACGCAGCGACGATCCACGCAGCGCTGGACCTGCCGCGCGACGTCCGCTGCCTCGACGTTGCGTGTTCGCTTCGCGCGGGTCTCGGGTCGTTCATCGCGGCCGCCGAGGCGGCTGCCGCCGGCGGTCAGGCTCTTGCCGCCATGGGCGACATTCGCATCGGCGCTCCCGAGGGCGCAGCAGAATCGGGCGGCGGCGACGCCGCCGCAGCGTTCGTGATGGGGAACGAGGATGTCGTTGCGGAGATAGAGGCCACGTATTCGGAAACGCTCGAATTTCTCTCCAGCTGGCGCCTTCCCGGTGAGCGCTTTTCGAAAGGCTGGGAAGAGCGATTCGCGCTGACGCAGGGCTGGGGTCCGCTGCTCACCAGCGCCGCCAAGGGCCTGCTCGGCAAGGCAGGGGTCGAGGCTTCCGAGCTTGCTGCCGTGGTCGTGGATGCTCCCAATCCACGAGCAGTGGCGGCTTTCGTCGCGCAGGTCCGGCTGTCGCCGCAGCAGGTCGTCGATCCCCGCCTCGATACCATCGGCCATGCGGGCGCCGCGCAGGTCGGAATCATGCTGGCCAGCGCGCTCGAGAACGCCAGTGCCGGCGATCGTATCGCCGTCTTCTCGGTATCCGACGGAGTCGATGCCGTCCTGCTGCGCGTCACCGGCGCCATCGCCGGCCGCCGTCCCCGTCACACCGTCGATGGCTGGGTGGCCTCCAAGCGCGCGGACCTTCCGTACACGCGGCTGCTGAAGTGGCGAGGCATCCTGGAGACCGAGCCGCCGCGGCGGCCCGATCCCGAGCGGCCGGCCGCTCCGCCATCGCTGCGGTCGCAGCGCTGGAAGTACGCGCTGGCCGGCAGCCGCTGCCAGGAGTGCGGCACCTCCCACCTGCCGCCGCAGATCGTATGCGTGCACTGCGGCGCCTCGCGCAGGATGGAGGAGGTCGGTTTTGCGGAGGCGCGCGCGGTGGTGAAGACCTTCGCGGTGGATCGCCTCGCGTTCACGCCGCAGCCTCCGATGGTGGCTGCCGTCATCGACTTCGAAGGCGGTGGCCGCGTCCAGAGCGAGCTGACCGACGTGGAGCCGGAAAAGGTCAGAATCGGGGACCCGGTGGAAATGACGTTCCGTCGCCTGTTTACGGCGGATGGCGTTCACAATTACTTTTGGAAGGCGCGGCCCGCGCGCTGAGCGCGGCGACCGGGGCGCGCGACGGATTCAGGAGCGGATCATGGCAAGCAACGGCATCAGGGATCGGGTCGCCATCGTCGGCATGGGCTGCACCGCCTTCGGCGAGCACTGGAACCGCAGCCTCGATGATCTTCTGGTGGAGGCGGCCGAAGCCGCCTATGCCAGCGCCGGCGTCGACCGCGATCGCGTCGACGCCTACTGGCTCGGGACCATGGGCAACCTTTCGGGGCTGACTCTGTCGGAGCCGCTCAAGATCCAGTACAAGCCCGTCACCCACGTCGAGAACTACTGCGCCACCGGCTCCGAAGCGCTGCGCAACGCGTGCTACGCCGTGGCATCGGGTGCCTACGACTGCGTCATGGCCATCGGAGTCGAGAAGCTGAAGGACTCGGGCTTCTCCGGCCTCGTCGTGACGCCGCCGCCCAGCGACGGGACCGCGGCGGCGATGACGGCGCCCGCGCAATTCTCGCTACTTGCGCCGGCATACTTCAAGAAATACGGGCTTGATGACGAGACCGGCAAGGAGGTGCTGTCGCGCATCGCGTACAAGAACCACGCGAACGGCGCCAAGAACCCCAAGGCCCAGTTCCGCAAGGAAGTGCCGCTCGAGCAGATCCGCTGCTCGCCGCGCGTGGCCGATCCGCTCGGGATCATGGACTGCTCGGGCGTCAGCGACGGTTCGGCGGCGGCCATCGTCGTGCGCGCCGAAGACGCGCACAAGTACACGGACCGGCCGATCTTCATCAAGGCCCTGTCCTTCATCGCGGGCCCGGCGGCCGGGCCGTTGTCGCAGGACTACGACTTCACCAGCTTCCCCGAGGTGGTCGCTTCGGCCCACGACGCCTACAGGCAGGCGGGAGTCCGTAACCCGGCCGAAGAGATCTCGATGGCCGAGGTGCACGACTGCTTCACGCCCACCGAGCTCGTGCTCTATGAAGATCTCGGATTCGCCGAGCGCGGCGGCGCCTGGCGCTCGGTCCTCAACGGCGACTTCGATCTGGACGGTCGCCTGCCGGTGAACCCGGACGGGGGCCTGAAATCCTTCGGACATCCCATCGGCGCCTCCGGGCTGCGCATGATGTACGAGATGTGGCTCCAACTGCGCGGAGAAGCCGGGCCGCGGCAGATCAAGGACCCGAAGCTCGGGCTGACGCACAATCTGGGCGGCGCACCTGGCCGCTGCGTAAGCTTCGTCTCGGTCGTCGGTCGCTGACGCCTCCCCATCGGCACGACGCCGACGGAGCAGGTCGAGGATTCGACTGCCCTTCACGCGAAACTCGCGGCATCGCGCCAGCGGCAGCCTTGTTCTTTCTCCTCACGCGCGTCTGTAATGAGGCGGTGGGACAGTCGTCGCCGGCGCGTCGACTGACAGGAGAATGCCTCAAGACGCGACGACCTTGTTTGCCGACCTCGTCAGCCGGGCCGACAGCGACATCCATTTGCCTGCGGCTGCGCTGGCCATCGCGCGCATCCAGTATCCGCACCTGGACATGGACGCCTACCTCGGCGAGGTCGCCGAGCTGGCCCGATCGGCCGCGCGGGCCGTGGCGACGGCGGACGAATCGGATCCGCTCATTCCGCTCCACGAACTGCTCTTCGAGGAGTACGGCTTCGACGGCGACCGCAAGAGCTACTACGACCCGCGCAACAGCTTCCTGAACGACGTGCTGGAACGGCGGCGCGGCATTCCGATCACGCTCTCGGTGCTGTACCTGGAAGCCGGTCGGGCGGCCGGTATCGAGCTGGAAGGGGTCGGCTTTCCCGGCCACTTCATCGTCTACCATTCCACCACCGGCCGTTACGTGGACGTCTACAACCAGGGCCGTTTCCTGGACCGCGTGGCGTTCATGGATCTCCTGCGCCGCCAGGGGATCGCGCCCGAGGCGTGGCGCGACGACTTCCTCGTGCCCGTGTCGCACACGCAGATGCTGTCGCGCATGCTCAACAACCTTCGCCGTCACTATACGCAGGAAGGAAACCAGCGCGCGCTGCTGACGGTCGCCGAGATGACGCACGTCCTGGAGGCGGCTAGGGAGCAGGGACGAGGATCGATGGTGCAGTAGAGGCGGCCGACGCGCATCGCGGCCGATCTGCGTCGTTGCGCGCCTCGTCGCTCACTCCAGCGGGCCTCCAGCCCGCGTACGTTCGCTTCTCGGGGCGCGCCTGGCATGTCGGCCACTCTGCGCGCCGCCTTTGAGACATGCGCGGGAACAGTGCCGCAGGAATGTGCGGGGGGCTTGCCGCAGGGCTCTGCAGCGTCCGAGCCCACGACGCTGCGAAAAGCCCATGAAATCGCGTCGTCGTGCGCTCGGATCTCGACGTCAGGCGATCGTGTCGCTGGCACGATTTTCGGATCGCGTGGCACACCAAGGTCTGGCTGCGACGCTGCAGATCAGCGTGTAGTCGAAGGAGGTTGTCGCAATGCGAACGGATTTGGCGCGCTGGACCTTGGGTACGACCCTGTTTGCCGCGTTCTGGTTCGGGTCGATGCTGGCGGTGGTGACCGTCGGCACGGCTCACGGGCAGGCGGCGGATCGTGACATCCATGTGGCAGGCGCGCATCGGGCGATGTTCACCGTTTCCGACCCGGTGCGCGCAACCTTCGATCCGTCGCCATCCTAGGTCAGGATCAGGTTCTGCATCGCACTCCGTGCAGGGCCTGATCCTGATCGCCGGTGTAGCTTCTTCGGGAATTGTGCTAGCGGGCGCGAGCCGAAACGCCGCGCCTTCACACCGCCGAACGCCCCGGGCTGCGGCGGCGTTGCCGGCGCACCAAGGAGCGCCCGTGGTCGACTTCGAAACTCGCGGCAACGTCGCCATCCTCACCATCAACCGCCCCGAGGCACGAAACGCCGTCAACGGCGAAGTCGCTCGTGGCATCGAATCGGGACTCGACCGTCTCGAATCCGACGAGAGCCTGTGGGTCGGCATTCTTGCTGGCAACGGGCCGGTCTTCTGCGCCGGCGCCGATCTCAAAGCCATCAATTCGGGGCAGGCTGCGGAGCTGGCGACGGCCAGAGGCGGCTTCGGCGGCCTGGTCGCGCGGCAGCGCACCAAGCCGCTGATTGCCGCCGTCGACGGCCCGGCGCTGGCCGGCGGCACCGAGCTGTGTCTGGCGTGCGACATGATCGTTGCCAGCACACAGGCTCGCTTCGGCGTCCCCGAGGTGAAGCGGTCGCTGGCTGCGGCGGCCGGTGCGCTCTTCCGGCTTCCGCGCGTGCTGCCGCGCAACGTCGCCAATTTCCTCGTCGCCACCGGCGAGCCCATCTCCTCCGAAGAATGTGCGCGCTACGGAATGGTCAATGTCCTGTGTGAGCCGGGACAGGCTCTGCAGAAGGCGATCGAGCTGGCCCAGCTCGTGGCGAAGAACGCGCCGCTGGCGGTGCGCGAGAGCATGGCCGTCATGCGCGAGTGCGCACTGGCGGACGACGAAACCGGCTTCCGCCGCTCGACTCAGGCGATGATGACGCTGGCGCAGACCGAGGATTTCTGGGAAGGCCCGCGTGCCTTCATCGAGAAGCGCGATCCGGTGTGGAAGGGGAAGTGACGAGCTTCTCCCAGTGCAGGCAGTCGTCGACGGGTCTGCGCTGCGGGCGCTTGTACGGAATCATCGGCCATCCGATCGGAATGAGCGCTGCCGAGGGCTGAGAAGGCTGCAGACCGAGGTACTCGTCGAGCTCGCGATGGAACGCGAGCTGCATCGTCGTCAGGCACGCGCCGAGCCCGACGGCGCGGCATGCCAGCAGGATGTTCTGGATCGCCGGAAACAGCGCCTGCACCTGCGGCTCTGCGCGGCGCGTCCAACCCGCCACCACCAGATGCACGGGGACCTCGGCGAAGTGTTCGGCCAGATAGATCGCCGATTCCATGTTGGCGCGTTTGTGGCGCGGGTAGTCCGGCGACCGCGCCGCTTCCACGGCCGGCGCGATGTACTCATCGAACGCGCGGCGGTATCGCGCTGCGATCCACGCGCGGCGTTCGGCCTCCGTCACCGCGATGAAGATCCACGGCTGCCGGTTGCCGCCGCTCGGCGCGAACGTGCCGGCCTCCACGACCTTGCGGATGAGCTCGCGCGGCACCGGATCGGGCCGCAGTCGCCGGATCGCCCGCGTGGTGCGGATACCTTCGAGAAGCGGCACGTCTTCGCCGATGGTTGCGACGTCGATGCATTCGGCGTCGCTGCCTGCGTCGCCGCCGTTCACTTCATCACTCCCTCGCCAGCATGGTGCGGCCGGCTCACTGGCATTTCTCGCTGGCCGGCTTCTGGCGGCCGCACGCCATCGAATCGGTGATGCCGCCGGAGATGTACGCGCAGGCATTGGTGATCGCTCCCTGGCGCGCTTCCTCGACGGTTGCCGCGCTCACGGTGCGGCACTGCGAGCGGCCCTGGTACTCCATGCAGATCTCACAGGAGTGGGCGTCGATGCTCATCGAGGTGACGATGACGTAGCCGACGACGACGGCGACGAGAAGAAAGCCGATCATGCCTGCGCGGCTCATGGGGCGCAGACCATAGCCACGCCGCGAGGGCGCGGCAAAAGCGCGAGCGGCGCATTCTCGCGACGCCCGTCGCTTGGAGCCGGCCACTCCTCCCGCTAGACAACCGTGTGGTGTCCGACTCCGACTCGTCCGAACCGTCGTTGCGGCAGCTCGATGGCGAAAGCGCCGGCGAGCTGCGCGCGGTGCTCGCGGCGCTGGAGGGCGGCGCCATCGCTGTCGATCGCGAGGCCGCGGCTCGTCTCGTCGAGCTGCTCGGGCACGCCAGCAAGGAAGTTCGTCGGCGTGCCGCGGGCGCACTGGCCACCGCCGCAGCCAACGATGCGGTGGATGTCGAGCTGGTGCGTGCCGCCTTGCGCGATCCCTGCTCGATGCGCCGGTTCGGGGCGGCGTTCGCACTGGCCAGGGCGGGCCGCACCGAGGCGGCGATCACCGAGGCTGCAGTCGAAGCCCTCGGTGACGACGACGGTGACGTGCGCTGGGCCGCCGCCGGCATCGTCTGCTCGGCCGCGGCGTCCGACGCCGCGCTGAAATCGCGTCTGTACGAGCTGAGCAGCTGCGACAAGGTCGAACGCCGAAAGATGGCGCTGTACTGTCTGCGCGATCTCGGCGAGACCGACCCGGCCCGGTTCCTGCCCGCGCTCGGTGATCACGATCCGAACGTGCGCATGGCGGCGCTGGCCGGCATCGGCCGCGCCGGAAACGCCGCCGAGCACGTGATCGATGCGCTCATCGCCCTGGCACGCGCCGACGGTGTTGCCGGCGTGCGGCGCGCCGCCGTCGGCGTGCTCGGAATGGTCGGCCTGCACAGCGTGCGCGCGCGACAGGCGCTCGAGAAGTTCTGTGACGACCCGGACGCCAACGCGGCGCGCGCGGCGCGAGCGGCGCTGGCAAGGTACGAATCGACTCGAGGATAGCGGCGCCGAACGCCAACGACGGCGCCGGAGCAGGAGGCGGACATGGCGAAGCTGACCAGGCTCAGTCGATCGGTTGCCGGCCGCGTGGTGCTGATCACCGGCGCCGCCAGCGGCATGGGCCGTGCGACGGCCCATCTCTTCGCCGATGAGGGCGCGCGCGTGGCGGTCACCGACATCGGCGCGTCGCGCGTCGACGCGGTGGTCTCGGAGATTCGCGCCTGCGGCGGCACGGCCGAAGGCTGGGAGATGGACGTATGCGACGGTGCCGCCGTGGCGCGAGCCGTCGATCAGGTCGCGGCGACGCTCGGCGGCCTCGACATCGTCGTCAACAACGCCGGCGCAGCGCTTCTGTCGCCGATCGATGCCGAGGACTTCGAGACGACCTGGCAGCGATCCATCGACATCCTGCTGACGGGACAGACGCGAGTGGTGCGAGCTGCATTGCCGCATCTTCGCAAGTCGGACGCGCCGCGCATCGTCAACATCGCGTCCACCGAGGGCCTCGGCGCCACCAGATTCGCCTCGCCGTACACGGCGGCCAAGCACGGCGTCATCGGGCTGACGCGTGCCCTGGCCGTCGAGCTCGGCAGCCAGGGCATCACGGTCAACTGCATCGCTCCCGGCCCGATCCGCACGGCCATGACCGAGGCCATTCCCGAAGAGCACAAGGCGATCTTCGCGCGCCGCCGCACCTGCCTCGGCCGCTACGGCGATCCGGAAGAAGTCGCCCACGCCACGCTCAGCTTCTGCCTGCCGGCGGCATCGTTCATCACCGGGACCGTGCTGACGGTGGACGGTGGCTTGATGATCCGCAATGCGTGAACGGTGAGGTCGGCAGTGGCAACGACGAACCTTTTCGATCTGAGCGGCAAG
This sequence comes from Candidatus Limnocylindrales bacterium, assembly GCA_035626395.1. NCBI lineage: Bacteria > Bacillati > Chloroflexota > Candidatus Limnocylindria > Candidatus Limnocylindrales > Candidatus Limnocylindrales bacterium. The sequence goes on from DASPNR010000042.1 coordinate 609,317, forward strand.
GTCGCTCTCATCACCGGAGGCAGCCGCGGCCTCGGCCGTCAGATGGCGCTCGCCTTTGCCGAAGCGGGGGCCGATGTGGCCGTCGCCAGCCGCAAGCGCGAGGCGTGCGAGGCGGCCGCGCAGGAGATCGAGGCACGCGGCGTGCGCGCGCTGGCCGTTGCTTGTCACGTCGGGCATTGGCAGTCGCTGCCGGAGCTGGTGAATGCCGTCTTCGAACGCTTCGGCCGGATCGATGTGCTCGTCAACAACGCCGGCATGTCGCCGCTGTATCCTTCGCTCGATCAGGTCGGCGAAGAGCTGTGGGACAAGGTGCTGGCGGTCAACCTCAAGGGGCCGTTCCGACTTTCGGCGCTGGTGGCGCCGCGAATGGCGGCGGGGGAGGGCGGCTGCATCATCAACGTCAGCAGCATCGCCGCCATTCGTCCTTCTCCGATGGAAGCGCCGTACGCGGCCGCGAAGGCAGGCCTGGAGGCAATCACGATCGCGTTCGCGCACGCCTACGGCCCGAAGGTCCGTGTCAACGCGATCCAGGCCGGCCCGTTCCTGACCGACATCTCCAAGGCCTGGCCGCCGGAGATCGAGCGCGCCGTCACTTCGCGTGCGGCGCTCGGCCGCGCGGGCGATCCGAGCGAGATCGTCGGAGCGGCGATGTACCTTGCATCGGCGGCATCGAGCTTTACCACCGGCGCCGTGCTGCGTGTCGACGGCGGTCAGCCGTGAAGGCTCGGCCGCGGCGCAGGAGAAGAGCCTGGTTGCGATGCGACCACAGGCAGAGCAGATAGAGCGATTGGTCATGAGCGAGCGGGAACGAGTCGATCCGTTCGATGCGCCTGCGCCGCAGGAGACCGCGCCCGTGCGCAGCGGCGAGGATCTCGACTGGCACAGGCTTCAGGCTTATCTGCGCGAGCAGCTTCCGGAGCTGAGCGGTCCTTTTGCGGTGGAGCAGTTCCCGCACGGCGCCGCCAATCTCACCTACCTGCTGCGCTTCGGCGACACCGAGCTGGTGCTGCGGCGGCCGCCGTTCGGCGTGCTGGCGCCGGGCGCGCACGACATGCGGCGCGAGCACCGCGTGCTGTCACGCCTGTGGCGACACTTCGATCGGGCGCCGCGCGCATATCTGTTCTGCGACGACCACTCCGTGGCCGGCGCGGATTTCTTCGTCATGGAGCGCCGTTGCGGCGAGGTGATCCGAGGAGTGATCCCGCCCTCGATGCGCGAGCATGCCGACGTCGGCCGCCGCATCGGCTTCGCGCTGGTGGATGCGATGGCCGAGCTGCACCTGCTCGACCCGGTCGCCTGCGAGCTTTCGGATCTGGGCAAGCCCGCTGGGTTCGTGGAGCGGCAGGTGGGCGGCTGGAAGCACCGCTGGGATCTGGTCAAGGGAGACCACGCCGACCCGCAGATGGATCGCATCCATGCGCGCCTTGCCGCTGCCATTCCGCCGGCGCAGCGCGTCTCCATCGTTCATAACGATCTGAAGCTCGACAACTGTCAGTTCGATGCGCGCGATCCGGACAGGGTGACCGCCTTCTTCGACTGGGACATGACCACGCTCGGCGATCCGCTGATCGATCTGGGAACGCTTCTCAACTACTGGCCCGATCCGGCCGATCCGCCTTCGGCTCCGCGCGCGCAGCATCCGGGAATGGAACGGATGGGGTTGCCCACGCGAGACCAGGTCGTCGAACGATATGCGAGGCGGGTGGGGCTCGAGGTCAGCCAGGCGGGCTGGTACGAGGCGTTCGCTCTGTGGAAGACGGTGGTCGTGCTGCAGCAGCTGCACAATCGATGGCTGCGCGGCGAGTCCACCGATCCGCGCATGTCGCAGATTGCGGCGGCTGTTCCCGGCATGGTCGCCGCCGCATCGGCGCGCCTGGACGAGCTGGGCTTGTGACGAGGCTGTCGCGCATCGCATTGGCAGCGTTCGAGGAATCTCCTTTCGCGGCGATGACGCAGGAAGGACAGGAGCATGACCCATGAGCGATCTGGCGAGCAGGAAGTGCGTCCCTTGTCGGGAGGGCACGCCGCCGTTGAGCGAGCAGGAGGCGCAGCGCCTGCTCGGTCAGCTCGATGGCTGGGCCATCGAGAACAACCACCATCTCTCCAAGAAGCTGAAGTTCCCGGACTTCGCCGCCGCCCTCGCCTACGTGAATGTCCTTGGCCGCATCGCCGAGGAGGAGGCGCATCATCCCGACATCCATCTTGGCTGGGGCCGTGTCGGCGTCGAGATCTGGACGCACGCGGCCGGCGGCCTGACCGAGAACGACTTCATCCTGGCAGCCAAGGCCGACCGCGCCTATGCTGCCGTGCGGCGCTGAGCGCCAAAGGAGCCGGCGATGTGGTGGATGCAGCTACTGACGGCCTCGTTCCTTGCGGTGCTGTTCCTGCAGTCGGGCCTGGACAAGGTCAGCGACCGCGAAGGGAACCTCGGCTGGCTGCGCGAGCATTTCCAAAGCTCGCCGCTGGCTGGACGGGTGGAGCAGGCCGTCACCATCATCACCGTTCTCGAGCTGGCCGCCGGTGCGTTCTCGGCGCTCGGCGCGCTGGCTGTTCTCCTTTGGGGGGGAACCACCTTTGCCTATGTCGGAGCAACCCTGTCAGGGATCACGGTGCTGGCCCTCTTCACCGGACAGAGGATGGCCAAGGATTACGCCGGAGCCGCCGTCCTGGTCGGCTATTTTCTCCTTTCCATGTTCGCGATCTGGGTCTTCCGCTGAGTCTCTAACTTCAACGGATTCCGTAGCTTAGCGGTTTCTGACCACCGACGGCCCCTCGTGGGCGCCATCTTGTGCTTACGAACATTCGCGTAAGCCTCTTGCTGCGACGACGCAGTGGTGTACCCGTGGAAAGACAGACCGTTACGCGCTCCATCCTGAGGGGAGCAGGTCGACTTTTACGTCGTCGCCGGGGCACTGCATCGCGGGCTCGGGCGAAAGGAGGACCCGCCGATGGTTTTTGTGCGTCTTGCGACACCGGCTGCTGCCGCTGCGCTGTGCGCGTTGTTCCTGATTCCGTCCCAGGCCCGGGCACTCTCCAGTGCCGAGAGCAAGTGTCGCGACACGATCTCCAAGGGCGTGGCGAAATACGTCAAGTCGGCGTTCTCGATCACCCGTGCCTGCAACAGGGCGCGCAGCGCCGGCGACATCCCGCTGTCGACGAACTGCAACGCTCCGCTTGCCGCCGACACCGACGGCAAGCTGGCGGCGCGTGCTGCCCAGTTGGAGGCGCAGATATCCACGGCGTGCTCGAGCGTATCCTCGCTGCTTTCCGAGTACCCCGCCTGTCCCGAGCCTGCCGAGGACGCCGATGACGGCGGGGATACCGACGGCATCGACGACATCGGGGAAGTTGCCGCGTGCGAGACCGCACTGGCCAACGAGCGCGTCGAGACGGTGTCGACGGACGCCATGGGCAACCCCACGGACGACTTGACGTCGGCGACACAGAAATGCCAGGCCGCCGTCGGCAACGCGGCGGCCAAGCTGGTGAGCACATACATGCGGGAGCGCCGCAAGTGCCAGCGCACCGCCGACTCCTCGTTGAGCGATCCCGACTACACGTGCGATGCCTACGATCCCAACCAGAAGATCGCCGGCGCCCGCGCGAAGATGGCCGACACGATCAACAACTCCTGCCTGCTCTCCTCCGAGCGTCTTCAGACGATGAACGCGTGCGGTGACACGACGGCCGAGATGCAGGAGTGCGCCGTCGACAGCGCCGACGCGCAGGGCGCAGCGCTGATCCGCGAGGTCTATCTGCTGCCGGGCGTCTCGACGACGACCACGATCGAGCCACCGACGACGACCGTCGGACCCACGACGACGATCGAGCCCACGACGACCACCGTGCTGGTGACCACCACCACGCTGCCCTCGTGCGGCGACACGTTCCCGACCTGCGGCGGCGAGTGCCCCGAGGGACAATTCTGCGAGGCCAACGGCGTCGCCTGCGAGTGCGTGGAAGCGTCGGGCGCCTGCGCCAACGCCACCATCATCCGCACGTTCAACGGCAAGAACGGCACGCCGACCACCGAGACGCAGCTCAGCACCGGCTGGTCGGGCACGGCCCACGACCTCGACATTCCCGACGACATCGTCGACCAGGTCGACGTCGACTGCGACGAGAACTGCGAGAACTGCGACGTCTCGCTCAAGATCCGTGATGACGCCACGTCCAACTGCCGCTGCGCCGGCAACCCGCAGGTCACCTGCAATACGCTGAACGGCAACGACCCCGACAGCTGCGGCGAGCTCAATCCCGCCTGCTACTGCTACTTCGGCTCGCCGCTGGGAATCTCTTCGGGCGGCGTTCCGGTCTGCGTGATCAACCGCATCAGGAACGACTACGGCGGGACCATGAACCTGCGTACGGGCGAATGGTATGAGACCACCAATCTGATCTCGTTCGTTCACGTAGCCGGCACGGCCACCAGCCCGTGCCCGACGTGCGACGGCGACACGACCCAGAACGACGGCGTTCGCGACGGCACCTGCAGCGGCGGTGCGCAGAACGGCAGCTCGTGCGACGTCAACGGCAACCATCGAAGCTACGGGCCCACCAGCTTCGACTGCCTGCCGTCGCTCGGCAGCAACGTCAGTGGCAGCGGCCTGCTGATCAACCTGCAGTTCTCGACGGAGAGCCAGCAGCTGGAGGCGACGCTGCCGTGCGATACGCCGTCCGGCGAGCTGTGCCCGTGCCGCGTCTGCAGCGGAAACGGCGCTCTCGGTTGCTCTTCCGACGCCGAGTGCGCAGCGGCCGGCGCCGGCACTTGCACCGACGGCGGTGGTGCAGGCGTCACCAAGAACGAGTGCAGCGACGGCCTGTGCTCTGCGGAGGGCAACTGCCCCAACGGCCCGGTCGACAACTACTGCGACGGCATCACGCATCCGGACGGGCGCGGCTTCATCTCGTGCGTGACCGACGCGGATTGCGCAGCGCAGGGAGCGGGAGCGTGCAACAATCCGGACCTGCGACGCTGCTTCCCCGATCCGATCATGACCTCGGGCACCGCGAGCCTGACCAATCCGCTCAAGGGCGCGATCTTCTGCATCCCGCCCACCACCAGCCCTGCCGTCAACAACTCGGGCGGCCTGCCGGGACCGGGAACGTTCGAGATCGACTTCGACGTCGACGTGCGTTGCCAGAGCGATCCGAACATCGTCTACGAGTTCCCGAACGGCGCGAACTGCCCCGGCTTCGGAACCACCACGACCGAAGGGCCCACGACGACGCTGGCGCCGACGACGACGCTGGCGATCCCGGCGTGCGAGGACACGACCGCACCGATCTGCGGAGGCACGTGTCCTCTGGGATCGGTGTGCACGGACGCGCTCGGCACCTGCACCTGCACGCCGCTGTAACGGCGGTGCGGGCCAGCGGTCACGTCCTGCGTTTGGCCAATCGGGCTCCGAGCAGGCGCTGACCACTGCAGCTTGAAACCGGAAAGGGCGGTGAGGCCGAACTCACCGCCCTTTCTCTTTCTCGCCACCTCCCCGGCAACACGGACAGCATGGCGGGCGACGAACCGCATCGCCTGCCGGCGTCGCGGCTCTCGTCAATTCGAAATGCCGGTTTCGCGAGCGTAGAGGCCGGGCAGGAAGCCCGCCAGGTACGTCATCTCCTCGTGGCAGTGCTTGAGGAGCCCTTCGCCCATGCTGTCCGAGAACACCTGCTGGAGCGTCCGGTAGTCAGCGGTCATCGGCGGTTCGAAGTCGCCGAGCCAGAAGCGGCTGCGCATCTCGCAGCCGTAGTCGGTGTCTCGACAGACGTGCATCAGGTGTCCCGCGTAGACCGCAGAATCCAGCGGGCCCACGCGCGCGCAGACGGCAGCGCTGATGCCTGCCGCCTCGAAACGCGCAACGTCGAGATAGTCACCTGGATCGCGGAAGTTCACCTTCAGCCTGGCAAGGTCCCCGCCGATGTACTCGTGCACGTTGTGCGTGCCGCCGATGTAGCGCCCCGTGCCGCGCTCGCCGATCCACTCGCACCATACGTGGTCGCGCGGGTGCCACCACTTGTACTGCTCGGTGGTGCTGAGGTAGCCGAACCACCAGTCCACCATCGCGCCGTTGCAATGCGGCATCAGCGTCCAGCACGCGACGTAGAGCTGGCCGTCGGCGAGGCGCGCATAGCCGGATTCCATGTCGCAATAACCGGGCTCGAGCAGTCGATTCGCATCCTGGATCTTCATCGAGTCACCGCAGCCGCTCCAAGCATGATGGCCAGGCGGCGCTGCTCATCGTCTCACAGCAGCGTCCGTTCGTACGCACCCTGGTCGAAGCCGACCAGGATGGTCTTGCCGACCTTGAGCGTGGGCGCACGCAGGTTGCCGGTCGGTCCGAGCATCGCCTCGATGCACTCGGCGGCGCTCTTGGCGCTTCCGGTGAACTCGCGCACGTTCTTGCCCTTGGCCACGATCACCCTGCTCGCCTCGCGCGCCAGCTCGGCCGCATCCTTCCGTGCCAGCCTGCGTGAAGCGGAGACGGTCTCCTTCGGCTCGATGCCATTGGCGTCCATGAACTTGGACGCTTTGACGCAGGTCGTTCAACCGTTGCGGTGGTAGTACCAGTCGGCCTTCTTCGCCATCGATCTCCCTCCTTTGCATCGAGCGGCGCCTCGGTATGCGTCGCGCCCGTCCGGTCAGTGGCGCCGCTTGGATCTCCGGTCATTGGTTGCGCCACTTCTGCAGCACCGGTTTCCGGCGTGGCGCCGGTCTTCAGCGGCGCCGTCCCTTCAGCGGCGCCACATACCCGAACCTTTGCAGACGGCTTCGGACCTCGCCGAGCTCGCCGATCTCGATCGGCGCACCGCCGCGGTAGGCAATGACGTCGCGCGTGTACGGCGAGACGCGACCACCGGGCGTCAGGATCCCGACGAGGTTGAGCGGATCGGCCGCCGAGACGATGGCGATCTCTTCGCTGCCGTCGTTCCGGCGCACCTCGCGCAATGCTTCGACGGCATGGGGCAGCGCGAACTGCTCGCCGACGAAGCCGCCCGAAACGAAGCGGCCGCCGCGCACGACTCCCCGCGCCTCCATGCGCCGCAGCGCCCACAGGATGCGGCGCCACGGCGGCAGGTAGCGCTCGCGCAGCACGACGTCGCGGAACACCACGCCGTAACGATGCAGCAGGCGCGTGGCGGTGATGGCATCGGCTTCTTCATCGGGCAGCACCGGCAGCGGCTCGCTGCGCAGCAGCGCCCAGCGGCCTACGGGCATGCCGCGGCGCACGGCGCGGCCGCCCACTGCTCGCAGCGCAGCTGCAGACGGGCGACGAGGCTTTCGCGCGTCATCGGCGCGCAGCAGCGCGCGCAGGCCCGCCACACCGTCGCCGGTGACCAGTGCTGCAGCCACCAGCTCCCAGAGCGCGTCCTCGACCTCGGTGGCGAGCTTGCCGGTGCCCCGCGCGATCTCGGCCAGAAAGGAGGCTCCGCGCGTCTGCAGGTACGAAAGCACGGCATGCGCGTTGTCGGAGAGCGCATGCGCGGGTATGCCCTCCTGGGGCAGCGGCGCGAGCAGCTCGGGAAGATCCGAGCGCAGCGCGAATGCGATCGGCGCCGAGCGCGTCGGCACGCGCGGCCGCCGCCGCTTCGATGACGCCGCCGGTTCTTCCTCGTCGGGAAGGGAAGGGGACAGGCGTCCCCACGCCACTTCGCCCGCCAGGCACAGGTGCTCCAGATCGTTGCCGTCGTAGTCGCGGATGCGCGCCGGCAGGACGTCGCGCTCCCAGGCCGGCCCGGGAAGCTCGAGGCCCTGCAGCTGCGCGATCACGCTGCGCACGCCTTCGCGGCCATGCAGCTGGGTGCCGTCGGCCACGTGCTGCCAGCGCAGCAGGAAGCGCATGAAATCGGTCGTGCTGACCGGCTCGATCTCGCGACGCAGCCGCCCGAGCGTCAGGCGGTGGATGCGCGCGAGCAGCCCGCGCTCGCACCATTCGATCTCGCCGCCGGCCTCGGCAGTGAAGCGTCCCTGCAGCACCGACCCGCGCGATTCGAGCATTGCGAGCGCGGCCTCCACGCGCAGCGGCGGCAAGCCGATGCGTGCGGCCAGCGCCTGAGCCGTCGTCGGCCCGACGCTGTCGATCCACCCGCGCACGACCTCCAGCGACGCCGCCTCCTGGTCGAGCGTGCCGCCGCATCGAGAGAGCAGCCGCGGCGGCGCGGTCACCTCGGGCACCTGCGGCTCGAAGCGTGCGCCAGGGAAGAGGGCGCGTGCGATGCACACGCGCTCGGTCGCCACGTAGGCGGCGGCGCGGCCGTCGATCGTCACGTGCGTGGCGCGGCGCTGCTCGAGCAGCGTCTGCAGGAAGTCCTGCCATGGCTCGCCGTCGCGGACCGGCAGCAGCACCAGCGTCAGCAGGGCATCGTGCGCCTCCTCGGCATCGCGCACTTCGGGCCAGGCCTGCCGCCGTACCTCCTCGATGGCGGCTGCATCGAGCACGCCCAGCTCGCCGGCGCCCGCGGCATCCGTGCGGCGCAGGCTGACGGCGCGTGCACGCCGCTCTTCCAGCGGTGCATCGTCGAGATAGGCGTAGGGGTTGGCGCCGAGCAGCTCGTGCGACATCGGCGAGGGCGCGGCCGTCTCCACGGCCACGGTCCGGATCCGACCGGCATCGATGTCCTCGAGAACCCGCGCCAGCCCGTCGCTGTCCATGGCTTCGTGGAGGCAGTCGTCGATGGTCTCGTCGACGAGCGGGTGCGCGGGCAGCTCGATGGGCCCCGTGCGGTTGTCCTGACAGCCGACCTGGTCGGGAAAGACCGCGGCGAGCAGATCCTCGGACTGCATGCGCTGGATGGCCAGCGGGATCTTCTTGCCGCCGCGGTGACGCAGCAGCACCAGGGCGCGGCTTGCATTCCATCGCCAGCGGTTGACGAACATCGGCGACTGGCACGCCGCCTGAACCAGATCCTCGCGGAACGTCTGCGGCCGCACGAACGAGAAAACCGAGGCCAGCGGGAAGCTGTGCTGCTCGCCGAGCGAGAGCACGATGCCGTCGTCGGTGGCGGCGGCCTGCAACTCGAAATCGAAGGTGACGCAGAAGCGCTTGCGCAGCGCCAGGCCGAAGGCGCGATTGATGCGCATGCCCAGCGGCGCATGCAGCACGAGCTGCATGCCGCCGGCCTCGTCGAAGAAGCGCTCGGCAACGATGGTGTCGCTGGTGGGGACGACGCCGAGAACGTTCATGGTGTCGTTGATGTAGGCCAGGATCTGCGCAGCCGCTTCCGGCGAGACTCGCGTCTCGGAGACGAGCCACCGGATCGCTTCGGCGGGAGCATGCCGGCGCGCGGCCACCTCGCGCCGCAGGTCCGACACCGACTCGGACAGCTCGCGCGTGCGGCCAGGGCCTTCGCCGAGCCAGAACGGAATGGTCGGTGGCTGCAGGCCGGCGTCCTCGACGCGCACGCGGCCGAACTCGACGCGGCGGATCTTCCAGGAGTGGTTGCCGAGCTGGAAGATGTCGCCGGAGAGGCTCTCGATGGCGAAATCCTCGTTGACCTTGCCGAGAAAGGTCCCTTCCGGCTCGAGGATCACGTCGTAGTCGGCGGTGTCGGGGATGGCGCCGCCCGAAGTGATGGCGGTCAGGCGCGCGCCACGACGCGGGCGCAGCATCCCGTTGACGCGGTCGAAGTGCAGGTGCGCTCCGCGCCTGCCGCGCCTGTCGGAGACGCCTTCGGAGAGCATCTCGATGATCGCGTCGAAATCCTCGCGGGCGAAGCTGCGGTACGGATAGGCACGGCGCACGAGCGCGAACAGGTCCTCGACGCCGATCTCTCCGGAGGCGACGATGGCCACGATCTGCTGCGCGAGCACGTCACGCGCGGGCCGCGGGATCTGCAGCATGTCCAGCTCGCCGGCGTAGATCGAGCGCACGGTGGCTGCGCACTGCACCAGCTCGTCGCGCGTCAGCGGAAACAGGATGCCCTTGGGTACGGCGCCGAGCCAGTGGCCGGAGCGCCCGACGCGCTGCAGGAACTGCGCGAGCGAGCGCGAGGTGCCGAGCTGGCAGACCAGATCGACGTGACCGACGTCGATGCCGAGCTCGAGCGACGCCGTTGCCACGACCACCGGAATCACGCCCGACTTCAGCCCCTGCTCGGCGGCCAGGCGCGTCTGACGCGACAGGCTGCCGTGATGAGCCGCCACCTTGTCCTTGCCGAGGCGCTCGGTCAGCGCATGCGCCACGCGCTCGACCATGCGCCGCGTGTTGACGAAGACCAGCACCGAGCGGTGCTCGCGCGCCAGCTCGGCGATGCGGTCGTAGTTGGCCGCCTGCATCTCGTGGCTGGCCACCGGCCCGATCTCGTAATCGGGGATCTCGATGCGCAGATCGAGAGGACGGCGGTGGCCGGTGTCCACGATCGTGCAGCGCGCATCACCGTTGTCATCGAGGCGGCCGGATCCGACCAGAAGCCGTGCGACCTCGTCGATCGGCTTTTGCGTGGCGGACAGCCCGATGCGCTGCAGGGGCATGCCGGCCGCCGCGTCCAGCCGCTCCAGCGACAGGGCCAGATGAAGGCCGCGCTTGTCTTCGGCGGACGCATGGATCTCGTCGACGATGACGCGCCTTGCCTGCGACAGGATCGCGCGGCTGCGCTCGGCGGTCAGCAGGATGTAGAGCGATTCGGGCGTCGTGATGAGGATGTGCGGCGGGCGCCGCAGGTGCATCGCTCGGTCCTTGGCCGGCGTGTCGCCGGTGCGCACGGCGGTTCGGATCTCGCTGAGCGCGACCGCCTGCGCCTCGGCCAGCTCGCGGATGCCGGCCAGCGGCATCGCCAGGTTCTTTTCGATGTCGTTGCCGAGCGCCTTCAGCGGAGAGACGTAGACGGTGTGGACACGGTCGGCGAGGTTGCCGCTGCAGGCCTCCTCGACCAGCTCGTTGAGCGACCACAGGAAGGCAGCCAGCGTCTTGCCCGATCCGGTCGGAGCCGCGATCAGCGTATCGGTGCCGGCGGCGATGCTTCGCCATCCTGCGCGCTGCACTGCGGTGGCCGACGGAAACGTCGACTCGAACCAGCGCAGCACGAGGGGATGAAAGGGCAGCTCGTTCACCGGTTCCCATTATCGCAATCGCCGTCCCGCTCCCACCGGCAGCTGGGATCGACGCAGACAGGGAAGGCAGCAAAGCAGGGATTCGCGCGGCGCCCGCGACGCTGCGCGTTCCGGTCCGGACAGTGGCGGACGGCACGGCGGCGACATTGCCTGGCGCCCGTGATCGACCTACAAGCCGCGCATGCGCATCGGAACCGTCAAGGAAGTGTGGCGCTACCCCATCAAGTCCATGGCAGGCGAGCAGCTGGCGTCTGCCACGCTGGGGCCCGGCGGTATACCCGGCGATCGAGGGTGGGCCGTGCGCGACGAGATCGCGCACGAGGTTCGCGGCGGCAAGAAGCTTCCGATGCTCATGCAGTGCGCCGCCAGGTATCTCCAGGAGCCGACCGCTGGATCCTCGCCGCCCGCCGAGATCGAGCTGCCCGACGGCAGCCGGCTGCGCACCGATTCGAATGAGGTTCATTTGGCGCTCTCGCGCGTGCTCGGGCGCGACGTCACGCTGCATCCGCTGCATCCGCCGGAGGACGCCACGCACTACCGCCGCGGCCTTCCCGATCACGAGGACATGGAGGAGGAGCTGCGCAGCATCTTCGGCCGCACGGCCGATGAGCCCCTGCCGGACCTGTCGGTGTTTCCACCCGAGCTGTTCGAGTTCAGCTCTCCGCTCGGCACGTACTTCGATGCCTTCCCACTGCACGTGCTGACCACGCAGACTCTCGCGGAGCTGGCACAGAGGCGTCCCGGCTCCGACTTCGACCGGCGACGCTTCCGGCCCAACATCCTCATCGACGCCGCCGGCAGCGGCGAAGGCTTGGTCGAGGCGGCCTGGAGCGGCCGCGAGCTGCGCATCGGATCGTCCCGCATCGCCATCCAGATGCCGACGGTACGTTGCAGCATGACCACGCAGGCACAGGCCGGGCTGCCCAAGGACCCGCAGGTCCTGCGCACGATCGTCGCCGATGCGGCGCAGAACGTGGGCGTCTATGCGACCGTCGTCGCGGCGGGTGCCGTGCGTCCCGGCGATGTGGTCGAGCTGATCGACTGACGGTGCAGAAAACGTTTGCAGGCCACCCCGCGCTGATCGTATAGGCAGGCCATGGCAGCACGCAGACCAGCCGACCGGATCCGTGAGATGGTGCGAGAGCTCGAGCGCGCCGCGCGCTCGATGGGCGACGACCTGCGCGCCCGCGCTGGAAAGGCAGGCGTTCCGCCCGATCTGGAGAACGCTCTGCGCACGGTCCTGCAAGGACTGACCAACATCACCGCTCAGATCGAGAAGGCGGTCGGTGAGCTGCGTCGTTATCTGGAGGCCAACGCGAGCGCTTCGGGCACGCGCGGCGGCCGATCCAAGGGCTCCAAGCGCAAGGCGGCCCCGGCCCGAAAGAAGGCGCCGGCGGGCAACAAGAAGGCGAGCAAGAAGAAGCCCGCAGCCAGAAAAGCAGCGAAAAAGTCCGCTGCCAGGCCGAGCGCCTGAGCGCGGACCGCTTCCGTCCCACAGCCAAGAGGCCACATCGTCCTCGCGGACGATCTGCGCTCGGTGCTCGCCTTCCTGCCATCGGCAGTATAAAAGTTGGCGAACACTGACCAGGACCGGCCATTCCATGATGGCATCGGTGACGAGGGAGACCATGAAGCGACACGTTCGTATCTACGCCGCCATTCTCGCCGTGTGCGTGGCCGTCATGGCTGCGTCGGCGCAGGCGCAGGAATCCACCACGACCGTCACGACCACCGAGAGCACGAAGACGGAGGCAGAGCCGCTGTTCGCGTTTCGGGATCGGTTGAACTTCGGCGGCGGCCTCGGCGTCGGCCTTTGGGACGACTTCGACGACGAGAGCTTCGCGTACCGCGTCCATGCGTGGTGGGAGATCATCCCCTGGTTCGCCGTGGAGTTGGAGTGGCTCGACATCGGCCAGGCCGAGATTCCCGGAGGTGCTTCCCCTCTTGCCGGCACCAAGGGCAAGGTCGACGGCTTCAACATCTCGGGCATGCCCCGCTTCCCCTTCGGTGACTTCGCGATCTTCGCCAAGGTCGGCTGCTATTTCTGGGACGGCGATCAGGACTTCTCGGGCGGCGGCGAGCAGGATCTCTCTTTCGGAGCCGGCTTCACCTACCAGATTCCCGGTTGGCCGATCGGCGTGCGCTTCGACTGGACGCGCGTGTACCTGAAGGATGAGGTCAACCCCGGCGGTCCCGTCACGCTGTTCGAGCTCGACGAGAACGTCGATGCGGTGACGGTGGGCGGCTACTTCCACTGGTAGGATCCATCACTGGCGCTTGATCGTGTGCGGGAGGAGCCCGGTGCCTCCCGCATTCTTTTTTCTCCCATGGCGTATCATCACGGCGATCTGCGACGTGCCCTGCTGCAGGGAGCTTTGGAGCTTCTTGGCGAGGGCGGTCCGTCCGCGCTGACGCTGCGGGGCGCGGCGCGACGCGCGGGCGTCTCGCCTGCCGCGCCGTATCGGCATTTCACCGACAAGCGCGAGCTGCTGGCGGCCGTGGCCGAGGAGGGGTTCCTGGCGCTCGATCGCCATGCGGAAGAGGAGATCGAGCGGGCAGGGGCCGATCCGGTGCAGCGCTTCCGCTGCCACGGTCTTGCCTACGTCCGCTTCGCGATCGATCACCCGGCGCATTACCGCGTGATGTTCGGTCCCGAAATCCCCGACAAGCGTTTGTACGCCGCGCTCGACGCCGCCTCGCGCGCCGCCTACGACCGCCTGCGCGACTCGCTGCGCGCCTGCCAGCAGGCCGGCGTCATTCCCGAAGGCGATATCGAGATTCGCGCCGTCCGCGCATGGGCGCTGGTGCACGGACTTGCCTCCCTCTTCATCGACGGCCAGCTGGCCGGGACTGGCGCAAGTGAGCGTGAAGAATTCCTGAAGATGGTCGACACGATCTTTTCGGCCTCCAGCTGACCACGCCGCTGACGTGCGGCACATTTTTGTGCGGCGGAAACGGCGCGGAAACCGAAGTCTCCGGCTTCCGGTGCAGTGCTTCCGGCAGATATAATTCGTCGATCCCGCTCCCCGACGAGGTAGCCGATGAACCGTTGCAACACCTCCCTTCTCGGCCTGGTGCTGGCCGCTGCATTGCTGCCGGCCAGCGCGGATGCACGCAACAACGAGCTCGACCATCGCGCGCGACGCGCTGCCGAAGTCTTTCGTGAGCTGCGCGTGGCGCCCGACAGTGAGATTCCGGAGGATCTGATCGCGCGCAGCCGCTGCATCGCGGTGGTCCCGAGTCTGGTCAAGGCAGCCTGGTTCGTGGGCGGACATTACGGCAAAGGCGTCCTGAGCTGTCGCAGCGAGCGTGCCGATTGGAGCCCGCCGGTGCACGTGATGCTGACCGGCGGGGGCTTCGGTCTGCAGTTCGGCGCCTCCTCGACCGACGTCGTCCTGTTCTTCATGACCGAGCGCAGCGTACGCTCGCTGCTCTCGAGCAAGATCAAGCTCTCGGGCGACGCGGGCGTGGCCGCCGGCCCCGTCGGGCGCAGCACGTCGGCGTCGACCGACATCGCGATGAACGCCGAGATCTATTCCTACGCGCGCTCGCGCGGTCTGTTCGTGGGAGTTTCGATCGAGGGCGGCTATCTCGGCGTGGACGGCGATGACACGCGCGCGTTCTACGGCAGGAACTATCGCGCGCAGACCATCCTGTTCGAAGAAGAAGTGACCAGCATCCCGCGCTCGGCGTGGGAGTTCCTCGGAGCATTGCCGCAAGGTGGCGGTGGTGGTGGCAGCGGTGCGGGAAGCGACATGCAGGAGGAGCCTCGCTTTTAGCAACGCGGCCCCGTCGCGCATCGCGGTCCATCGCATTGCGGGACGGTCCAGGGAAAGGGATTGATGGCAGAGATCGAAGGGACTTCAGGGAACGATAAACTCTCCGGCACCGCCGGCAGCGACACGATCCGAGGGCGCGCGGGTGACGATACGCTGCGCGGCCTGGCCGGCGACGACACGATCAACGGCGGCAGCGGGCTGGACCGTCTGCTGGGCGGCCTCGGCAACGACCGCCTCTCCGCCGGCAAGGACGACGACACGCTGTTTGGCGAGGAAGGCGACGACGTGCTGGCGGGCTCGATCGGCGCCGATGCTCTCGATGGCGACGAAGGCAACGACGTCCTGCGAGGCGGCTCCGGACCCGACACGCTCGACGGCCGCCTCGGCAACGACACGCTCGACGGCGGCGCAGGCAACGACACGCTTCGCGGCGGCAATGACGACGACACGATGCGGGGCGGCGCCGGCAACGACGATCTGCTCGGCGCTGCAGGCAATGACCGGTTGGGCGGCGCCTCCGGCAACGACACGCTTCTGGCCGCAGCCGGCAGCGACGTCCTGGATGGCGGAATCGGCCGCGACCAGCTCGAGGCCGGCTCCGGCGACGACCTGATGGCCGGTGGCGAGGGAGACGATGTCGTCGACGGCGGCGAGGGCAGGGACACCGCCGTCTTCGAGGGCGACTTCGCCGACTACAGCTTCGATGCCGGCGAGGACGGCGCGGTCATCGTTACCGATGACGAGCCCTTGCTCCCCGCGCCCGGCGACGACGACGGTGCCGATACGCTGACGGGCGTGGAGGTGCTCCAGTTCAAGGACCGCACCACCAACGGTGACGGCACCAACTCGTTTCCTGAGGCCGGTCCCGACCAGACGCTGCCGGTGCCGCAGGACTCGGCGCCCGTCCTGCTCGGAATCCAGGAGCCCATCGATCCGGACGGCGACGACCTGCGGGTGCAGGTTCTGGAGCTGCCGAATGCCGCGTTCGGAACCATCCGCGATCTCGACGGGGACCCGGTGCTGGTGGCCGACCAGCCGTCGGTGCAGGAGCTGGTGCGCTTCACCTTCACGCCCGCACCTGGCGTCTCCGGGGAGGCAGGACGGTTCTCGTTTCGCGTCGACGATTTCAACGGCGGGCTCGACACGCAGGTCGTCACCATCCAGATCATCGAGCCGGAGCCGGGCGTGATCGAGCTCGGCGCGCTCAACGGCAACGACGGCTTCGTGCTCGAGGGCGTGCTCGAGGATGACCAGCTCGGCTCGTGCGTGGGCGGGGCACGCGATGTCGATGGCGACGGGTTCGACGACATCGTGATCGGCGCGCGCATGCCGGTCGGCCTGTCGCAGACCGGCAAGGCCTACGTCGTCTTCGGCAGCGACATGCACACCGCCCGGCGCAAGGTCGATCTCGGCGACGACTTCACCGTGCTCGGTCGCGGGCCGAAGGACAGGCTCGGCCTGTCCTGCGCGATGACGGGCGATGCCGACGGCGACGGCAGCGTCGATCTCCTGATCGGCGCACGGGGCGTGGGAAGCGAAGAGACGATGCTGCCGCCGGGCGAGGCGTTCTTCCTGCGCGGCCCCTTCCCGCGTGCCGGTGCGCTCGACCTGTCTTCGTACGACGAGGCCGACGGCTTTCGTGTCGAAGGCAATGCGCCCGAGGATTTCGCGGGCATCGCGGTATCGGGCGCCGGCGACTTCAATGCCGACGGGCTCGAGGACCTGCTCATCGGTGCGCCCGGCGTCGACGCAGCCAACGCCGAGGAGCGCGGAGAGGCCTACCTGCTGTTCGGACGGGAAGGCCTCGATCTGGACGGAATGGATCTGTCGGAGATCGACGAGAGCACCGGCCTGCGTCTGCTCGGCGCGGCACGGCGCGACGCGGCCGGCGGCTCGGTATCGGCGGCGGGCGACGTCAACGGAGACGGCATCGACGACATCATCATCGGCACCTCCTACGCCGATCCCAACCAGACGCGTTCGGGCCAGAGCTACGTCGTGTTCGGCAGCACCGAGCCCAGCGAGAACGGCGTGCTGTCGCTGCTCGATCTGCAGCCGCCGCGCGGCTTCACCATCGACGGCGCCGAAGCGGAGCAGCGAAGCGGCTTCGACGTCTCCGGCGCCGGCGACGTCAACGGCGACGGCTACGACGACGTCATCGTGGGCGCGCCCGGGCTTTCCGACTTCGGCGAGAGCATGGGCGGAGCGTTCGTCGTCTACGGCGGGGCCGATGTGGGCACGGCCGGCCCCGTGCAGCTCGGATCGCTCGGGCCGCAGGAAGGCTTCCTGATTCGCGGCGTCTCGGCGATGGACCTTGCAGGCACCTCCGTTTCGAGCGCCGGCGATTTCAACAACGACGGCTTCGATGACGTGCTGATTGGAGCGCCGGCGGCGGAGCCCAACGGGCCCGGCTCGGGAGCGGCCTACGTCGTATTCGGATCCGAGGAGGGTCCGGCCGAAGGCGTGATCGAGCTGTTCCTTCTGGACGGCACCGATGGCATCGCGCTGCGCGGCCCGGAGAATGGCCGAGTTGGCAATGCGGTGGCTGCCGCCGGCGACGTCAACAACGACGGCTTCGCCGACGTCGTCATCGGCGCCGCTGCCGCCTCGCCCAAAGGCCGGCCGCTGGCGGGTGAGGTGTACGTCGTGTTCGGACACGGCGCCGAGGATGCATCGGCGCAGGCGGTGGCGATGGAGCTGCGGATGCCGGCGGATGCAGCTTCGATCATGGTCGATGCTTCGCTCGGAGCAGCAGTGCCCGGGCCAGCGCCCGTGATCGCTTCGGCGTTTCCCTCGACGGTTCTCGTGGCAACGACGCTGCTGTGGCTGGCCGGGGGCATCCACCGGCTGCGGCGGCGCCGCTGACGAATGCGCTCAGGAGCCGATTCTCGGTACACGTGCCTGTGGCCATGACTTTGTTCGTTCTACCCGCAAGCAGACTGGATACGCCGGTCGCGCGCCTGCGCGTCGTCGCGTTCGTCGAGGGTTGGTCGTATCTGGTGCTGCTCGCCGTGGCGATGCCGCTCAAGTACCTCGGCGGATACCCGCTTGCCGTACGAGTCGCCGGCTCCATCCACGGCGCGCTTTTCGTGCTGTTCTGTGTCGCGCTGGCACACGCGATGATCGATCGCCGCTGGAGCCTCGCGCGGGCAGCTCTTTTCTTGCTGTCCTCGCTCGTCCCGTTCGGAACTTTCGCGGCCGATGGCACGCTGAGACGCGAGCAGGAGCGCTGCTGACGCAGAGCCTCGAGACGCAGGCCTGAGCCCCTGCCGCGGTCAGTGCAAGGCCCCTTCGCGCGCGCGTCCAGAGCGTGCAGGCGACCACGCCGTGTATCGCCGTCGTCCTGCCGGGCCACGGCGCGGTGCACCCGCAGGCGGGGTGCTCGCTCATCGATTCGCAAACCCCTCCCTGTGTTCTCGAAGCCAGGCTGGCCTGCTACGCCAGATCGGCGCCGGCTTTCTCGGCGGATGCGGCGTGTCTGGACGATGCGCGCCGAAAGTTCGCAGCTGCCTACGCCAAAGCCGATGCCAAAGGCCCGTGTCCAGGCGACGTCGGCGAGGAGGGGGAGCGCATCGACGGGTGTGTCGACGAGACGGTCGCTGCACTGGCTCCCGCGCCCACGACCACCACGACGAGCGCTCCCACCACCACCATCGACGCAGCATGCACGGAGGATGGAGCGCCGTGCGGAGAGCGTGTCTGCGGAACCTGCGGCAGCTGCTTCCCCGACTGCATCCGCATTGCGGAATGCATGCAGCCGACGTGCTCGCAGGGTTCGTGCAGCTCCACCGTCACGGAAAGCGAGGTGTGCGGGACCTGCCCTCCGACGTGCACGCCGCTGTGAGCTACTGCTCGGGGAGCCACTTGCAGTGCGCGCGCTCGGTGATCCCCGCCGGCACGAAGAGCTTGCGGTAGGCGTAGAGCGAATCGAGGTGCTCGCGGATTGCGACGATGCGGTCGTCACGCAGGCGGAAGAGGAAGTGGTAGAAGTTCTCGTACGCCTCGCCGCTGGCGGCCGAGCGGCCGCGGATGACGAGCTCGGCCGCGACGCGGTCATCCTCGCCCGTCAGTGACAGGATCTCAACCGCCAGCCCGGCGCTGGCATCGTACAGACCGACGGATTCGGTGAAGAGCTTGAGCACGTTGGTCTTGCCGCGGAACTCGACCCCGTCCGGGAGCGACGGCGGCACCCAGAACACCGCCGTCTCATCCAGCAGGGAACTGATGACTTCGATGTCGCCTGCGTTGACGGCGTCGAAGTAGCGCCGGACGGTTTCCTTGTTGCTCGTCGCGCTCATCTCGCTACTGCCTCTCCGCTGCGCGCTCCGCTGGCAGCGGCCGCCGTCGCACGGACGGTGCCCGTGGCCTCTTCCCAGGCGCGCCTGACGACGAAATCGTGATCGAGGCGGATGAGGAACGGCACGTAGATGTCTTCCATGCCCGCCGCCGTTTTCAGGCGCGTGCTGCGCACCGTTTCCTCGAGCGTCTTGCCGTCGCGTGCGGCGGCGGTTCCGACTTCCCACAGCTCCACCAGGAAGCGCTGGAACTTGCGCAGGCCTTCCTTGTCGGTCACCGGCCCATGGCCGGGGATGATGCGATCGACGTCGAGCTCGAGCAGCCGGTCGATCGTGGCGATCCATTCCTTGATCGAGCCGCCCGCTTCGAGGTCGATATTCGGGAAATAGTTGTGGAAGAACAGGTCCCCGGTGTGCATGACGCGCTCGTCCTCGAAGATCACCACCAGGTCGCCGTCGGTATGGCCGCGCCCCAGATGCAGGCAGCGGATCTTCTTGCCGCCGATGTCGAGCAGCTCTTCCTTCTCGAACGTCCTGCCCGGAAGAAGGCTTGCGGCGTCGCCCTTCCAGTAGTCGCCATCGCGGTCATGCAGGTGCTGCAGCGTACGCGCCGTGGCGATCACCTGCGTGCCCGGCTCGAAGCCCGGATTGCCGTGCGTGTGGTCGAGATGGTAGTGCGTGTTGATGATCGCCACGGCCTTGCCGCCGGTCAGCTCCTCGACGCGCGCACGGATCTTCCTGCCCTGGGACGCCATGGTCATGGTGTCGACGACGACGGCGCCGGCTTGCGTCTTCAGCACGCCGACGTTGCTGCCGAGGCCCATGATCACGTGCAGGTCCTCGCTGAGCTCGTGCACGTCCATCGCATGCACGTTGCGGTAGACGTAGAAGCCGGCGCCGGCAACGACCACGAGCAGGACCAGGACCAACCATCCGAGCGCTCTTTTCATCGCGTGCTCCTCTAGATGCGACGGGCTTCGCGCAGGAACGCGAGCGTATCGAGCAGCCCGCGCTCGAAGGGGCGCGGTGCCCACCCCAGCTCGCGCTCGGCACGCGTGGCCACGGGATGGGCTTCATACTGCAAAAAATGAAGCTGCCCTTTTGGCAGCAGCGGCGGCCTTCCGGTCAGCGCCGAGACCAGCTCGCCCGCGAGCGCGACCGCGTGCGCGACGAACAGCGGCATGACCGGTGGCACCCTGGCGGTGCCGGTTGCCGCGCGAACGTCTTCGGCCACCTGCAGCAGGCTGCGATAGGATTCGCTGAGGATGTAGCGGGCACCGACCTCGGCCTTCTGCTCCGCCAGCAGATGCCCGCCGGCCGCGTCGTCGCTGTAGACGAGCGGCATGCCGCCGGGCAGCAGCATCGGCACCTTGCCTCGGACCAGGTCGGCGATGAGCTGATTGGTGCCGGGCGACGTCTCGGGCCCGGCGCCATAGATGCCCGAAGGATGCAGGAACACCGCCGGGAGCCCGCGTGCGACGGCATCGGTGACGACGCGGTCGGCAGCCTGCTTGGAGCGCTCGTAGGCGGTCGCCTTCGGTTGTGGGTCGATGGAGCTTTCGTCGAACGGTTCGCCGGGCGCGCCGAACACGAACACGTCGATGGTGCTCGTGTAGACGAAGCGCTCCACGCCCACCTCCAGCGCCGCGGCGACGCAGTTGACGGTGCCGCCGACGTTGACGCCATCGAAGGTGCCGGCATCGGGCAGCCACTGCTCGGGCAGGCCGGCGGCATGGTAGAAGACGCGGCAGCCCGCTGCAGCGCTGCGTACCGAAGCGATGTCGGTGACGTCCCCCTGCACGAGCTCGCAGGCGGCCGGAACCACGGCGCGAGCGCGCTCGGGCGAGCGCACCAGCGCCCGCACCGATCGCCCCTGCGCCACCAGCGCCCGGGCGATCGCGTTGCCGAGAAGGCCGGTGGCTCCCGTCAGCAGGATTTCACTCATGAGCTGGCCCCTGTGTCGCCGGCGTGAACTTCATTGCGCAGCGGCTCGTCGCGCAGGTAGCGGGCGAGGTTGTCGAGGAAGATCTCCGTGGCGCGGTCGTTCGATTGGAGGCTGCGGCCGCTTGCGTGCGGCGTCACGATCACGTTCGGCATCGTCCACAGCGGGCTCGACTCCGGCAACGGCTCTTCGGCGAACACGTCGAGCGCGGCGCCGGCAAGCTCGCCCCGTTGCAGCGCCTGGATCAGCGCCGGCTCGTCGACGAGCTCCCCGCGCGCGACGTTGATGAAGAAGGCGCCCGGCTTCATCCGCGCAAGTCGAGACGCATCGAACATGCCGCGCGTCTGCGGCGTCAGCGGGAGCGCCAGCACGACGTAATCCGCGGCGGCAAGGGCGTCGTCGAGCTCCGTGAGCGGCCGCGCCGGAAAGCCGTCGTGCAGGCGTGGCGTGCGAGTCAGGGCAACGACGTTCATCCCGAAGGCGTGCGCGCGCCGCGCCAACTCGTTGCCGATGGGGCCCATGCCGACGATCAACATCGTAGCGCCGGCCAGCTCCTGGACATCGTGCGGCCTCCACGCGCGTTCGGCGCGCGCCTGCTCGTAGCGCCAGAACCGCCGCGAAAGATGCAGCACGAACAGCATCGCCGTCTCGGCGATGGTCGCCGACGATGCGCCGGAAGACGTAGTCAGCCGCACGCCGGCCTCCAGGAAGCGATGGAAGACAGGATGGTCGACGCCGGCGCTGAAGCTGTGGAGCCACTTCAAGGAATGCGCCTCGAGCATCGGAAGGAAAAAGTCTCGCCCGCGCTCGGGATAGAGGTCACCGGAGAAATACGCGATCTCGGCGCCCCCGGGGTCGCCGTCCAGACCGTTGCCGCGCAGCACGAGGCGCGGCATGCGCGGCGCGATGAGTTCGATGCGCCGGCCGAAACGCTCCTCGACGTGGTCGGAGACGACGACGGCACCGCGCATGCGCGAGTCCTACCACAAGCCGCGACCTATGCGAGGCAAACGCACTGGCAGTCTCGCCGGCGCGCGCCTATCATCGCGCGGGATCGGTCGCGGATCGGAAAAGGGGGAAGGTTTCGAAATGGACAGGACACTCATTCGCTGCTTGGCGCTCGCGCTGGCGGTGGCCGCCTTGCCGGCCACCGCAATTGCGGCCGACCCGGACGATCGCTGCGCCGGCTCCAAGCTCAAGGCTGCGGGAACATACTCCAAGGCGTTGCTTGGCTGCGAGTCTGCGGCCGTGCGTCAGGATGCTCCCGTGGACGCGGCCTGCTTGGCCAGGGCGCAGGACAAGCTGACGGGCGGTTTCGTGCGCGCCGAGAGCCGCGGCGGCTGTGCCACCACTGACGATGCGGGCACCGTCGGCGATGCCGTCGAGGCCGACGTCGCCGACGTGGTGTCCGACATCGTCTACGACGACACCGACGATGCACGCTCCTGCGCGAGCGCCAAGCTCAAGGCGGCCGGCAAGCACTACGCCGATCGCATGAGCTGCTACGCCAAGGCCGCCAAGCGGGGAGGCTCGCCCGACGTCGATTGCGCGCCGCGCGCCGATGCGGTTCTCACCTCCGCCTTCGTCAAGCGCGAGTCCCTGGGCACGTGCACGACCGAAGGCGACGCGGCCGAGATCGCTGACGAGAATGCCGCCGGCGTCATCGCCATCGTTGCCGCGGTCTCTCCGCTTTGCGGCGACGACGTGGCCGGTCCAGGGCAGGCCTGCGACGGCAGCGATGATGCTGCATGCCCCGGCCTCTGCACTTCGGCGTGTGCGTGCGAGGTTGCGCCCGACTGCGGCAACGGCGTGGCCGAGCTGCCCGAGGAATGCGACGACGGCGGCAACATCGGCGGCGACGGCTGCTCGGCCGCCTGCGTGCTCGAAGACCGCAGCGCCCTGTGCGACGGCGTCGCTACCGTCGCGGGGACGGCGCTGGACGCGGTGCTGGTTGCCTCGCTCTCGCAACCCATCCACGCCACGGCGCCGCCACTGGACCCGTCGCGGTTGTTCGTGGTCGAGCGCCCCGGTCGCATCCGCATTGTCGAACTGGACGGTGACGTGCTGCTGCCGACGCCGTACCTCGACATCACCGGCAAGGTCTCGGAGAACGGCGAGCAGGGGCTGCTCAGCATGGCGTTCCACCCCGACTTCGAGACCAACGGCTGGTTCTTCGTCAACTACACCGACAACAACGGCGACACGGTGATCGCTCGCTATGACGCAGCCGACCCCGACGCCGACACCGTCAGCGCCGCGACGGAGCGGATCCTCATCGTCATCGACCAGCCGTTCACCAATCATAACGGCGGGCAGATCGCCTTCGGCAGCGACGGCAAGCTGTACACGGCCATGGGCGACGGCGGTGGCGGCGGCGATCCGCTCGAGACGGCGCAGGACGACTCATCGCTGCTCGGCAAGATCCTGCGCTTCGACGTCGATGTCGAGAACGCACCGTACTACGCGGTGCCGCCCGACAATCCGGGTTACGTCGATGGCAGCGACCCGCTCGAGCTGATCTGGGCGAAGGGGCTGCGCAACCCGTGGCGGTTCAGCTTCGATCGCGCGACCGGCGATCTGCTGCTCGCGGATGTGGGGCAGGGGAGCTGGGAGGAGATCAACTTCCAGAGCGCCGCGAGCGGCGGCGGCGAGAACTACGGCTGGGACATCTTCGAGGGAAGCATGTGCTACGAGCCGGCGCCGGCGCCGACGTGCCCGAGCCCGCCGACCGGATTCACGTTCCCGATCCACGAATACAGCCACAACGACGGGTCGTGCTCGGTAAGCGGCGGCTTCGTGTATCGCGGCTGCGCAATGCCTGCTCTGGCCGGGACCTACTTTTATTCCGACTACTGCACCGCCTTCGTGCGCACGTTCCGCGTCAACGGCGGCTCGCCGTCCAATCACGCCAACGTCACATCGAGCCTGACGCCCGAAGGGGCCAGCATCAACTCGGTCGTCTCGTTCGGAGAGGACGCGCGGGGGGAACTGTATATCGCCGACATCGGCGGCCAGCTGTTCCGCATCGTGCCGGCGGCGCCGTAGAGGCGCGGCCGCCATCGGCAGGGTTTTCTGCGCACACCGTGCGCCAACGGAGCTTTCTTCCGCTGGCGCACGATGCGCGCCTTGGATCAGGCCGCTGCGCGCGGCCCTTGCGCGTTCGGGCGGGATCTAGCGCCCGAAGGCTGCGCGATCCTCGGCAATGCACTTGGCGAACGAAGGCCGTTCGAACATGCGCGCCAGATACCTGGCCAGGTTCGGATGCGTGCCGGCATCCACCGTGTAGTTGCCGAAGGAGAGGTTGACGAACTGGCTGGTGACCGCGATGTCGGCCACCGTGATGCCGTTGCCTACCAGATACTCCTTGCCACCCGCCAGCTGGCCTTCCAGATAGTTGAGCAGCGGCGGCATGTCCTGCGTGATCGCCTTCTGCACGGCCGCCTCATCGGTCTGCTGTCCCATGAACAGCGGTGCGATGATGCGCTGGAAGAAGATGACGCCGGTGCCCTTGGCGCTGATGCCGCCGTCGGCGAACTCCTCGAGGAACAGCGCCTGCGCGCGCTGGCGCGGCTCCTTCGGAATCAGCGACGGCGTGGGCTGGGTGTTCTCGAGGTAATCGATGATCACCGAGGAGTCGGGAATGAACTGCCCGTCCTCCTCCAGCACCGGAATCTTTCCGAGCGGGCTGATCTTCTTGAAATCGTCGCTCACGTTGAAGGGCATGACGGGAAGGAGCTCGTAATCGAGTCCCTTCTCGGCCAACGCCACGCGTACCTTGCGCACATACGGGGAAGCACCGACTCCGTGAACCTTTCGCATGGATCTCTCCTTTGTCATCTGGCTCGCGCCTCGCCGCTGCCCGACGAGGCATCGAGTGTTGGTCCGGCCCCGGCGACCGGAATGGTGGGTGGGGTGGGTGAGAAGTCGAAGAGCTCGGGGAGGTGCGCGGCGGCCGTTGCATCGCCTTCGACCCGAATCTGCGGCGACAGGTCCGGGGCGTCCAGACGACGCAGCCCGATGCAGACGAAGAGCATGTCCATGGCAGGGGCCGTGATGGTCGCCTGCGTGCGCAGAGGCTCGCTCGTCACGAGCACGCCCGCTTCGCCGCCGCGAACGAAGACATCGACCGAGTGGCCTTCGCCCGTGATGCGCAGCTGCACGGCCAGACTCGCGGTTGGCGTTCGCCGCGCGAACACCTCCAGGCCGAAGCGAAGCCAGGCCGGCTCCATGCGATCGTCGGGAGAGGGCGGGCCCATGAAGCGCACGCCCCAGCGGGCGAGCTCGATCAGGATCGGACGCAGTGCCCAGCCGGTCTCGGCGAGCTCGTAGACCATCGAGGCCGCCGGCGCCGGAAGCTCGCGCCGTACGATCACGCCGCGCTCCTCGAGACGCGACAGGCGCTCGGCCAGCACGCTGCTGCTGACCCCTCCGAGCGTCGCTTTGAGATCGCTGAAGCGCTTGGGTCCATAGAACAGCTCTCGCACCAGCAGCAGCGTCCATCGCTCGCCGAGGATCTCAACGGCTCGGGTCATGGGGCAGAACTGGGCGTAGCGGACTTCGGGCATGGCTGTGCGTGCATATGCACGATCTGCAGTTCGAAAGTCAAACGGGACGGTTCGAAAAAAGAACCGGACCGTCCGGGCGGTCGGGAAGGTTGCGGCATCGGACCGATGCGCCGACAATCCGCCTCTCTGCGCTGCCGGCCGTGCCGCAAAGAGCGAGCACTCGCGTGCGCGGAGGCGGGCGGCCGGCCGGCTGCGGGTCCGACCCGCCGCAATGGCTGGCGGTTTTCGAATCCTGCTGCGGAGGTACCGCGTGGAAGCCAACCTCGACCACATCGTCCTCTCGGTCCGCGACATGGATGCGATGCTGGGTTTCTACATCGTCGTCCTGGGCCTGGCGCCGTACCGGGTCGACCAGTACCACGAGGGGACGGTTCTGTTTCCGTCGGTGCGCCTGAACGCGCACACCATCATCGACCTGCTTCCGCCGGCGATGTGGAACCAGGGCGATGCCCAGGCCGCCACCTTCCCCAACCTCAACCACTTCTGCATCGCCATCGACAAGAGTCACTGGGACCCGCTGATGCTGCGGCTTCAGAGCAATGACATCGAGATCGACTCGGGGCCGATGAAGCTGTCGGGCGCCGAGGGCGACGGGATCGCGATCTACATTCACGATCCGGACGGGAATCAGCTGGAGATCAGGTACTACGAGTGAGACGGCTCACTCCGCCGCGGCAACCTCCTGCGCGCGGCTCGCCTGCCACTTCCCGTACCACTTGCTCCTCATCCAGCGGAGGTTCGTGCGCCTGCTCTCGATCCAGCGCAGGCCGTACTCGTTCGGGCGCATGGCTTTGGTCACTCGGATCCCCTGGCGGATCTCGGCGATCTCCTCCGGCGTCGTATGCTCGATGAAGACGAACGGCTGACGAGGAACGCGGCGCCTCACGGTCACATAGTACGTCTTGCCCGGCTCCAGCTCGGTCTCCCAGAACTCCATGGTGTTGGACGCCACCGAGAACAGGTGCCGTCCCGGTTTGGTCACATACGCAAGGTGCGCATTCTCGACGAGCTGGCCCACGAAGTATTCGTCGTCGAGAAGCAGGGCACGAATTGCGCCCGAGCCGTCCTGCGGCCGCATGAAGTAGACGAGGCTGGCTCCCGGCGGCGGCGCGTTCAGCCGTTGGTCGGGCGGAACGATATCCATGATGGCGGTGCGCGAGCATCCGGCGGCGAATGCCAGAGCTGCGATCGCGAGACAATGACGAAGACGGCGTCTATTCATCGGCACACTGTGCCTTCCGGGCGAACTCACGTCCAGACTGTTGCATCACTGCGGCCGACCGGGAAATGTGCGGTCATGAAGCAGCGATTCCTCTGCACCGTGATGCCGGCACTGGTGATGCTGTTGGCCGGGTGCGCCCAGACACACGTCGATCGGTACCACCAAGCCGTTCGAGCCAACCGGGATCACATTGCCGAGATCCGCGCGGGCATGACTCGTCCGGAAGTGGAGTCGGTGATGGGACAGGGGCCGGTCGTCGAGTACAAGAAGATCGAGCTGCGCAATCCGTGGCGCACCGATTCCTATCGAAGAGATGGTCGCAGCTTCGACGTCCTCTACTACGTGACCCACGGCGATACCTGGAAGAAATTCCAGCCGGACGAGCAGCTGCTGACGCCGGTCGTGCTGGAGGAGGGAAAAGTTGTCGGCACCGGCTGGACGCTCGTCGACAAGGCGCCGCGCTACGTCAGCGGGCCGCCGGACGGGCCGTCGCAGGAAGCGAGCATAACTTCCGCGCCTGGCGATCCACGGTAAAGGCCCGATTCTCGAACCGCCATGAATCCAGGCCCGCGCGGCCACATCACCGGATGTGCACGTGCCTAAGCGCAGACGCGGGTGTCAGCATGATCCTGCTCCGCGACGCCCAGAATCCATCACTCGAAAACCTCCGCTGAATCGGCAGCCTTCTGCTGCGTAGCAGGGCCCGCACGCAGCACGAGGGCGTGCGATCGGTCGTTCAAGGCACGGGCGCGCGACGCACAGCGTTGTAAGGACGGACTGACGCACCGCGCCGATGGGATGTCCCGGTGCGGAAGGGCGTGACACAGTTCCCCTTGGCCTCTGGTCTTGCCATTGCGTGCAAGGCAGAGTCTCAGCGTCGCATTGGGAGGGAACATCAACGCAAGCTCTCATGAGTAACGGGCCTGCGCCTAGGCCAGCACTCGACCTTCGCGCGAGAATGATGGCGACGATGACGCCATCGACTGCATGCGCGATCCTGCTCGCTGCATGGGCCGGACCGGCGCTCGCACAACTGCCGCATTTCACGGAAGTCACCGACGCCGCCCTTCCCGGTCTGGCTACGGTTGGCGGCCAGACCGGCTCGGCGCCGCAGGTGTTCGGCGGCGGAGCTGTCGGCGACTGCGACGGCGACGACCTTCCCGACCTGTACTTCACTGGCCTGTCGCACGATGTCCTGTATCGCAATCGCGGCGACGGAACCTTCGAAGACATCACGCTGCGCGCAGGCCTGGGAGCGCCCTTCCTCTCCCACAGCGCAGCCATGGCCGATATCGACAACGACGGCGACCTCGACATCCTGACGGCCGCCGGAACCTCGTCGCGCCACCTTCTGTACGTCAACGACGGCACCTGCACGTTCCTCGAGGAAGCGGTTCAGCGCGGCGTGGCCAGGAGCCTCGGCCCCTATACGCGCACCGTCTCGTTCGGCGATTACGATCGTGACGGCTTCCTGGACATCTTCGTGGCCGAGTTCCAGGCCGACCTCGTCAATCCGGGCGTGGAAGGGCCCTTCAGCCGGCTATTCCGCAACCGCGGCGCGAGCCAACCTGGCTACTTCGACGACGTTACCATCGCGGCAGGCCTCGACATGCGATCGGTGGTGGGAACCCAGGACGGAAACTTCGCGTTCAGCGGACGCTTCACCGATCTGGACGGCGACGGTTGGCCCGATCTGCTGATCCCGGCCGATTTCGGCGAAAGCCGCCTGTTCTGGAATGGCGGTGATGGACGTTTCACCGACGGCACGGCCGCGGCGGGCGTCGGCACCGATGAGTATGGCATGGGAGCGACCACGGCCGACTTCGATGGCGATGGCCTGCTCGACATCTTCATCACTTCGGTGTTCGCGCCAGGCGCGCTTCACGGCGACGGCAACCGGCTCTACCGCAACCTCGGCAATCGCAGCTTCCTGGATGTCACCGATATGGCCGGTGTCCGCGATTCTGGCTGGGGCTGGGGGGTCGAAGCGTTCGACTTCGACAATGACGGGAATCTGGATCTGGCGGCCAACAACGGCGTGACGTCGCGCACCGATGTCGACCTCTTCTACATTCAGAGAGAGTTCGGCGGGTACGACACGTCGCACATGCTGCAGGACCCGCCGCGGCTGTGGCGGAACCTCGGCGGCGGAATTTTCGAGGACGTCGCCGCGCAGGTCGGCTTCCTCGACGACGGGCTCGGCCAATCCGTGGTGAGCTTCGACTACGACACCGACGGCGACCTCGACGTGCTGCTCGTCGAAGATTGCTGCAGCGCCACCCCGGTCCGGCTCTACCGCAACGACGGCGGCAATGCCGCCCACTGGATCGACGTGGAGCTGCGCAGCGACGTCGGACACCCGACCGGCGTCGGCGCCGTCGTGACCGTGACCCCGGAAGGCCGCGCACCCATGGTGCAGGAAGTCACCGGCAGCAGCACCTACCTGTTTCAGAACGGAACGTCGCGATTGCACTTCGGATTGGGTGCGGCACCGGTGGCGGTATCCATGGTTCACGTCCGGTGGCCGGACGGCGCCGAGCAGACGGTCGAAGATCCGCCGATCGACGGCCTCGCACGCATCGTTCGCCACTCCGACCGGGCATCGGAAGAAGCCGATTGCATCGTAGCCCTGAACGAGGCCGGCGAAGAGGTGGTCGAGGCCGTCACCGATCGTTTCGTCGGCTGCATGGCACGAGCCGTGCGCGGCCTGCTGCCCGCGGGACAGACGGTCAGCCAATGTCTGCTGACCGATCCGGAGGAAAAGATCGCGAGGGCGCAGGCGCAGACCATCGCAGCCGAGGAAAGCCACTGCACCTCGACGCCGCGGTTCGGTCCGGCGTCTGCCGCCGAGGTCAACGAGGCGATGCTCGAGATCCTTCGTTTGGGCGACCTTTTTGGCGACGACATCGATTCTGCCGTCGTCGATCGGCGCGACGATCGTGCGGCCGCCGCCTGCCAGATGGCCGTGGCGCGAAGCGTTGCCAGGATCGCGCGGGTGCGAGTGCAGGTGTTCAACAAATGCAAGGCCGACGGCGTCCGCAGCGGGAGCATCACGGCGGGAGCCGACCTGGCCCAGTGCCGTGCCACGCTGAGTGATCGGCGCTTCGCCAACGCGGTTGCGGCCGCCGAGCGGCGTGCGACCGCGCGCTGCAAGCAGGATGACATCGCGGGCCTCCTGCCGGGACGCTGCTCCGCATCCGACGCAGAAGCGCTGTTCGACTGTGTTGTCGACCACGTAAGCTGTGGAACGTGCCTTGCCGTCTCGCGTGCGGACCGCGTCGATACGCCGTGCCACCGGTTCGTCGAAGGCGTCGCGTCGGTGTACTGCGGCGATCGGACCGTCAGCACCAAGAGCGTGGCACGACAGTGGAACGAGGCGTTGCTCGATGCCATTCGACGCGACACTCCGCGACCGACGGTGCACGCGCGCAATCTCTTCCATCTTTCCGCAATGACTTGGGATGCGTGGCGAGCGTACGGCGGCGGCGGCACTGCATGGCTGACCGACGAAACGCACGCATCCAATGACCCGCAGCGGGATCGCGAGATCGCGATCAGCCACGCCGCGTATCGACTGCTTGTCGAGAGATTTCGCCGCAGCCCGGGTCGGGCGGCGACCCACGCCGCGCTGCGCGCTCTGATGCTGAGCCTGGGCTTGGATCCCACCTACGCTGCCACCGATGGCGACGGTCCTGCCGCCGTCGGCAACCGCATCGGCGCCGCCATGGTGGAGTGGGGGCAGGCCGACGGATCCAACGAGCTCGCCAACTACGTCGACCACACCTACGCACCGATCAACTTTCCGCTCATCGTCCAGGAGCCGGGCGTCTCGATGATCGACCCCAACCGCTGGCAGCCGCTGGCGCTGGACCTGCTGATCGCACAGAACGGCCTTCCGCTGCCGGGCACACTGCAGACCTCGATCGGCATGCAATGGAACGGGGTCACGCCGTTTGCGCTGACTCGCGCCGATCCGGATGCGCTCTACTTCGATCCGGGCCCGCCGCCGCAGCTCGGCATCGACGATGCCGACTACAAGGATGCGGCTCGCGAAGTGATCGAGATCTCGAGCTGGCTCGATCCGAATGACGGCATCTTGATCGATGCGTCACCCGCCGTGATCGGGAACAATCCGCTTGGCACCAACAACGGTGCCGGCCATCCCGTCAATCCGGCCACCGGTATGCCGTACGAGCCCAATCTGGTCGCACGCGGCGATTACATGCGCGTGCTGGCCGAATACTGGGCGGACGGTCCGGATTCGGAGACGCCGCCCGGGCACTGGAACGTCATCGCCAACGACGTGTCCGATGCTCTTCCCTCCCTGCGCATCGCAGGATCCGGCGCGCCGGTGGATCGCCTGGAATGGGACGTCAAGCTGTATCTGGCGCTCAACGGCGCCCTGCACGATGCGGCAATCGTGGCATGGGGAATCAAGAGGCATTACGACTCCGCACGACCGATCTCGATCATCCGCTACCTCGGCACGCTCGGGCAGAACACGGATCCGCAGCTCCCCGGCTATGAGCCCAACGGCTATCCGCTGGTCCCGGGACTGATCGAGATCATCACGCCGCAGACCACGGCACCGGGGCAGCGTCACGAGCATCTGGCGGGCGAGGAAGGACGCGTGGCGATCTTCGCCTACGGCGGTCCGCCCGCCGATGCGGACGCCGGCCCCGTCGGTGCACGCTGGATTCGGGCAATCGACTGGTTGCCGTATCAGCTCCCGACGTTCGTCACGCCGGCCTTCCCCGGCTACGTTTCGGGACACAGCACGTTCAGTCGCGCGGCCGCCGAAGTGATGACTCTTTTCACCGGCGACGCGTTCGTTCCCGGAGGGCTCGGCCAGATCATCGCGCCCGCGCACGGATTCCTTCGTACCGAGAACGGGCCGAGCACCGATATCTCGGTTCAATGGGCGACCTACTACGATGCGGCCGATCTCGCCGGTCTCTCGCGCCTGGCAGGCGGCATCCACATCACCGCCGATGACTTCCAGGGACGCATCCTTGGCTCCGTCGTCGGCGCCACGGCGTATGACGCCGCGATGGAGCGCATCGCGCAGTAGGGCTCGGTCGGCCACGATCGGCACGCCCGTGCCTGGACTTGCCCGCCCCGCGCGGCTACCTCGCGTTGATGGAATTCCACCTCGCCCAG
Source organism: Candidatus Limnocylindrales bacterium (assembly GCA_035626395.1). Taxonomy (NCBI): domain Bacteria; kingdom Bacillati; phylum Chloroflexota; class Candidatus Limnocylindria; order Candidatus Limnocylindrales; species Candidatus Limnocylindrales bacterium. Next base: position 641,327 of record DASPNR010000042.1, read on the forward strand.
GTCCACGAAGCCGTTGCCGCCTCCTGTCCGGATCGTGAGTGCCTCGTCTGGCGCGACCGCCGGCTGACGTACGCGCAGGTCACCGAGCGCACGCGCCGACTCGCCAACTATCTTCGCTCGCGCGGCCTCGGCACCGCGCGCGAACGCCGCGATCTGCAAGGGTGGGAGTCGGGGCAGGACCACCTGGCGCTCTACCTCTTCAACTGCAACGAATACATCGAGGGCATGCTCGGCGCGTTCAAGGCGCGCGTGGCGCCGCTCAACGTCAACTACCGCTACGTCGAAGAGGAGCTGCTCTACCTGTTCCGCGACGCGCGCGCCCGCGCCGTCGTCTACCACGCGGCGATGGCGCCGACGCTGGCCCGCGTGCTGCCGCAGCTCCCGGAGCTGACGGTCCTTCTTCAGGTCGCCGACGAGTCCGGCAATGCGCTGCTGCCGGGCGCAGTCGATTACGAAGACGCTCTCGCCTCCGCCTCTCCGGAGAAGCCCGCGCAGGAGCCGTCCCCGGACGACCTCTACATTCTCTACACCGGCGGCACGACGGGCATGCCCAAGGGCGTGCTGTGGCGACAGTCCGACATCTACTTTGCCGCGCTCGGCGGCACCATGCCGGGTGTGGGCGAGCACGAGAGCCTGGACTCGGTGGTCTCGATGGCGGGCGGCGGCGCGCGCGCCCTGGCGGCGCCTCCGTTCATGCACGGCGCCGCACACTGGGCGGCATTCAACACCATGAACACCGGCGGCACGGTGATCATGCAGAGCGACGTGCAGAAGCTCGACCCTGACGACATATGGTCGACGGTGGAGCGCGAGCGCGCGCAGATCCTGCTGATCGTCGGCGACGCCTTCGCGCGGCCGCTTCTGGATCAGCTCGAGCGCAAGACCTACGACCTGTCCTCGCTGGTGTTGCTGGTCAGCGGCGGCGCGGTGCTGAACGTGGGCCTGAAGGAGAAGCTGCTCGAGAAGCTGCCGGACATCACCATCTACGACGGCATCGGCTCCTCGGAGACGGGCAGCCAGGCCGTGAACATGAGCTCGAAGATGGGTGGCGCTTCCACGGGCAAGTTTCTTCCGCAGCCGGGCAACTGCGTTCTCGACGCGGCATTGAACGCCGTCCTGGAGCCCGGCAGCGACGAGATCGGTTGGTTTGCCCGCGCCGGCCGCGTGCCGCTCGGGTACCTCGGCGACCGCGCCAAGACCGAGCGCACGTTCCCGATCATCGCCGGCCAGCGCTTCTCGGTGCCCGGTGATCGCGCGCGCCATCTCGCCGACGGCAGCATCGAGGTGCTCGGCCGCGACTCGGTCACCATCAACTCCGGCGGCGAAAAGATCTTCGCCGAGGAAGTCGAGCAGGCGCTCAAGCATCATCCGTCCGTCTATGATGCCGTGGTGGTCGGGCGCGCCAGCGAGCGATGGGGTCAGGAAGTGGTCGCCATCGTGCGCCTTCGCGAAGGGTGCACCTGCGACGAAAGCGAGCTGCTCGAGGAGGCGGGCAGGCACCTGGCGCGCTACAAGCTGCCCAAGTGCTTCGTTTTCCGTGACGAGATCGTGCGCAGCCCCAGCGGCAAGGCCGACTACCGTTGGGCCAAGGCGCAGGCCGAAGCGCTGCGGTGAGCCCTCAGTCCGTATCGACCAGGTGACGGCGCAGGAAGGCGACGGCACGCGGCCACGCGTCGGCGGCAGCGTCGGCGCGATAAGTGTCCGGGCGCGTCTGATTGAAGAAGGCGTGGCCAGCGCCCGGGTACGACCGGATCTCGAACACCTTCCGCGCCTTCTCCAACCGGCTTCGCAGCTCCTCGACGCCGGCCGCGGGAATGAGAGCGTCGTCGGCTCCGAACAGCCCGAGATACGGACAGCGCAGGTCGCCCGCCATGTCGATGGGGTGGACCGGCTTGATCTCCGAAAGCTGCTCGTGGCGAAGCATTCCGTACCAGCTCACGCACGCTTGCAGGCGCGCGTCGGTGCACGCCGCCATCAACGCGTACTGTCCGCCCATGCAAAAGCCGGTGATGCCGACGGCGCGCCCGGCCACGCTGGCATGCCGTTGCGCGAAAGTGACTGCGGCGGCCACGTCGCCGAGCACGCGGGCGTCGGGCAGCTGGCGGATCCAGGCAAAGACGCTGGGCATGTCCGGCAGGTCGGGTGCGCCCTCGCGGCTGTACAGATCGAGGGACAGCGCGAAGAAACCTTCGCCGGCCAGGCGCACCGTGACGTCGCGGTAGAAGTCGTAGAGGCCGCGCACGTCCGGGATCAGCACGACGGCCGGGACCGATCCTGCAACGCGAGGCCATGCTGCGTGGCCGGCGATCTCGGCTCCATCCCGCGAGCTGGTGAAGTGGACGTCGGCGCGCTCGAGCTCGTTCGAATCCATCGGCATGCGCGTGACTACAACTTCGCGCGCCGAAAATGTATCCCTTGGCCATGGCGATCAGCTGGGAGTCGACTGGCGCGTTTGCCCTGATGGGGGCCGGAGCGGCGTTGGTTCTTCGCAACGTGGTCGCCTGGCGCCGCGCCGCCGCCATGCGCCGGGACCCGGAGCGCGCGTTGTGGCTGGCGCGCGGCTTTCGTACCGGCATCGTTGGCCTTTGTGCCATCGGCGCCGGCGCGGGCTGGCACTGGAACGTCGCCTGGCTGGTGGTGCTGTCGCTGATCATCGCGGGCGAGGAGCTTCTGGAGACGACCGTCCTGGTGATGGCGCTGCGTGATGGGCAGCGCCAGGACGCGGCGCGGGCCGACGCGCAGCCGCTTTCGCAAAAGCCGCCGCAGAGTTAGGCTCCGGCCATGGCATTCCTGGAGGGCGTTCGGCCTCGACTGTTCGCCCATCGCGGCAGCTCGGGCACGATGCCCGAGAACACGCTCGAGTCGTTCATCGCCGCCATCGAGGCCGGTGCCGATCGCATCGAGCTCGACGTGCATGCAACGAGCGACGGCGCCATCGTCGTCCTGCACGACGAAAGCCTGGCCCGCACCACCAATGGCACGTCGCTCATCCGCGAGACGACGCTGGCTCAGGTCAAGCAGCTGGATGCGGGCCACAACTTCACGATCGACGGCGTGACCTTTCCCTTCCGCGGCAAAGGCATCACGGTTCCGACGCTCGAGGAGGTGCTCGAGGCGTTGCCGCAGGTGCCGGTCAACATCGAGATCAAGCAGGTCAAGCCGCACATCGAGGAAAGCGTGCTGGACGTGCTCGATCGCAACGATGCGCGCGAACGCGTCATGTTGGCCGCCGTGGACCAGCGCATCCTCGAGCGCGTTCGCGCTCTGGCGCCGGATGTCGCCACCAGCTTCTCGGCGCTCGAGGTCGCCAGCTTCGTCAGTCTGCTGCAGTCGGAGGCGCTGGAGAACTACGATCCGCCAGGGCTGGCCCTGCAGGTGCCGACCAGCTACGAGGGCACCGAGATCGTCTCGCCAGGCTTCGTCGATGGAGCGCACGAGCTCGATCTCGAAGTGCACGTCTGGACCGTCAACGAGGAGAGCGAGATGGAGCGTCTGCTCGACATGGGCGTGGACGGCCTGATGAGCGATTACCCGGCGCGCGCCCGGCAGGTTCTCGTGCGACGCGGCCTTCGCTGAGGCCGGCCTCCGGTGCCGATGCGCGAGATTTCGCCCACGCCCGATGATCCCTCTGCGGCGCCGGCTGCCGTCTACGACCGCGTCATCGCCGCCTCCCTCGACCGGATCTGGGAGAACGTGCTGGACTGGGAGCACCTTCCCTACCTGCACGCGCAGTCGTTCGCCGCAGTGCGGCCGCTCTCGGCCGGCAACGACGGCTGGCGCGCGATCCTCGATCTGCCGGGCGGGTCCGGCACGACCGAGGTCGAAGTGACGCTGGAACGCCCGCGCCTCCGCTACACCACCGCCACCGTCGCCGGCTTCGGCGAAGGCAGCCGCATCGTGACGACGCTGACACCCGTCGCGCGCGATTCCACCGCGATCCATGTCGAGTTCGTGCTGCCGTGGGCGCCCTCGGGTGCCGCTGCCAGGATCGGTGAGGCTTACAAGGCGATGTACGCGGTGCTGTGGGATCAGGACGAGGCGATGATGGTGCGGCGCCAGCAGCTGCTCGACGGCGTCGGGCCAGTCGCTGCCTCCGACCGCATCGAGCTCGGTCACCTCGACGACCTGCGCGCGCACCTTCCGCTGCAGCTCGAGGTCGGCAGCGCGCGCGTGGTCCTTTTCGAGGAAGCGGGCGAACTGCTCGTGGCCGATCTTCTGTGTCCGCACCTTGGAGGGCCGCTCGAGGCTCGGGCCGACCGTCAGCTCGTCTGCCCGTGGCATGGCTATCGCTTCGATGCTCGCACCGGCGCGAGCTGCGACGGCCGCTCGCTGCGGCTGCGGCGCACGGCGCGCGCGCACGTGGAAGAGGGGGGATTGGTGGTGGTCACTACGCGGAGGGCTTCGTGAGCATGGAAGCGGGGAGCGTGCGCAAGAGCGCAATGCCGCTGCCGGCCGCCAATTCGGCCGCGACAGCCGAGGAGCTGCCGGTGCCGCGCGGCCGTCGCGCCATCCGCGCGCTGCGGATTCCCGGCTGGTTCTGGCTCGTCTTCGCGATCTGCGTCGGCGCCAACCGCATTGCGGCCTACGCCGCGGTGGCATCGATCGCAGCGATGGCCAACGTCTCCGACTTCGCCGAGACGGTGCGGGCGCACAACGTGCAGTGGATCCCGCTGTGGCAGGGGATCGTCTATCCGACCATCATCGCGATCCTGATGCTCTATATCCGGCCGCTGCTGGCCTATTTCCAGGACGGTTGTCCGCAGGAGGCGCCCCAGGTCGTGCAGCGGCGCGCGGTCAGTGCGCCGCTGGCGTTCGCCGCGGCAGGTTTCTGCGGCTGGCTCTTCAGCGTGCCGCTGTTCATGGGGATCACTTTCGCCACCTTCGGCCGCTGGACGCCCGAGCTGGCTTCCCAGCACCTCTTCTCGCCCATCATCAATGGGTACCTGGCCGCCGTCCTCAGCTACTTCGCCGTCGACGCCGTCTTTCGCATGTCGGTCTATCCGCGCGTCTTTCCGCACGGGCGGCTGGCCGATGTGCCAGGGACGTTCCGCCTGGGCGTGCGCGGGCGCGTGGCAGTCCTGATGACGGCGCTCTCCTTCATTCCGATGTTCATCATGCTGGGACTGGCGCGCGCTGCGGCCGTACGGTGGGAGCGCGGCCTGGATCCCCGCGAGCTGCTCTCGGAGCTGACGCGTGCCAGCGAAGCGACGTTTGCGGTCTATGTCCTGGCAGGGATGGGCCTGGCGATGATCGTCACGCGCAGCCTTACGGCTCCGCTCGAGTTCATGGCCACGGCGCTGCAGCGCGTGCAGCGCGGCGATCTGAATGTCCGCATCCCCGTCAGCTCCGCCGACGAGGTCGGCACGCTCGAGGATGGCGTCAACGACCTCGTCGCCGCGCTGCGCGACCGCGAGCGCATCCTGCAGACCTTCGGGCGGGTGGTGGAGCCGAGCGTGCGCGACCGGCTGCTGTCGGGACGCGTCGAGCGCGGCGGCGAGCGTCGCCGCGCCACGGTGCTCTTCTGTGACCTGCGCGGGTTCACCTCGCTGTCGGAGCAGCATGGCGCCGAGGAGGCGGTCGAGACGCTCAACGACTTCTTCGCCGTCATCACCGCCTGGGTGCACGAGTGCGGCGGCTTCGTCGACAAGTTCATCGGTGACGCGGTCCTGGTCGTGTTCGGTCTTTTCGACGACGAGCAGGAAGCGAAGCGCTCGGGCTACGGTGCGGTCGCGGCGGTGCGATGCGCGTGCGGCATCAAGGAACGGCTGAGCGATCTCAACGAACGCCGGCGGCGCGCCGGCAAGCCGCCGCTGGCGGTGACGAACGCGGTGCACACCGGCGAGGTCGTTGCCGGCGTCATCGGCTCCGCCGACCGGCACGAGTACACGGTGGTCGGCGATACGGTCAACGTGGCGGCACGCCTGCAGGTCGCGGCGAAGGACCACGGCGGCACAGTGATCTCGGAAGCCACGTGCGCGCTGGTGCGACAGTCCGGCCAGGAGCTGGACGTGGCCCGCTCGGAGCTGATCACCCTGCGCGGCCGCAACGAGCCGGTGAGCGTCTATTTCCTCAAGGATCTGCCGGCGGCGTAGTCGTCATCCCCGAAGAGCCGGCGTGACAGCGCGCTGCGCAGCCGCAGCTGCGGATCGAGCCACCTTCGCACCTCCAGCCAGTCCGCCAGGCGCGGCTCCATCGCGGCGAAATGCTCCGGGCGCGTGAACGCGTCCTTCGCTAGATAGATGCGACCGCCCGCTGCGCAGACGATGTCGTTGAGCTCGTCGACCAGGCGCTGCGTGCCATCGGTGACCGGAAAGTCCAGCGCGAAGGAAATGCCGCGCTTCGGGAAGGAGAGCATGCCACGTCCCTGCTCGCCGCAATCCTTGACGACGCACAGGAAGGGGCCCTGTCCGTGGCGCGTGGCCGTATCCGCGAGCGCGCGGTAGGTGGTCAGGCTGTCGTCCCAGGGCAGCACGCACTGGTACTGCGTGAAGCCGCGCCGGCCGTAGAGGAGGTTCCAGCGGCGGATGCCGTCGAGCGGATAGAAGAAGTGGCCCGGACTGACCACCGCCTGGCGCGGCAGCAGGCGGGAGGCCTGAAAGCGCAGCTCGTTGTGGGCGGCGATGCTGACGTTCGACAGCAGCCAGGGCGGAGCGGGAACCGGAACCTGGATCGTCCGCGTGGGGCGCGGCGTTTTTCGTGCTGCTTCGTGCGGCTGTGCCCAGCGGCCGCACTGGACGATGCCGCGGCCGCGGCGCCGTCCGCGTGCCAGCATGTCCGACCACGCCACCGTCATCGGCCACTGCGCGCTGGCGTCACGCACGGCAGCCACGAGCTCGCCCAGGTCCGCCGCCACTCGCATCTCCTGGACGATCCATGGCGAGCTGATGCGCTCGAGCCGGAACTCCACTTCCAGGATGTGCCCCGTCAGGCCCATGCCGCCGACGGTAGCGTCGAACACCGTGCCGCCGTCGCCGGCTCGTACTTCGGTGATCGTTTCGTCGGGCAGCCGCAGCTTCATCGCCGTCACGTGCGCGCCGAAGCAGCCCGCGACGTGATGGTTCTTTCCATGCACGTCCGCAGCCACCATGCCTCCGACCGTGACGTCCTGCGTTCCCGGTGTCACCGGAGCGAAGTAGCCGCGCGGCAGGAAAAAGGAATGCAGTCGGTGGAGCGTCAGCCCGGCCTGCACGCGGACCATGGCGGTGACCGGGTCGAACGCGAGAACGCGATCTGCGCGCCGGCTGTTGGCCACGCGCATGCCGGGTGCCGGAGGCAGCGAGGCATCGCCGTAGGACCTGCCGAGCCCGCGCGTCAGCACGACGTCGCGCGTGATCTCCTCGAGCCGCTCGCCCTCGACCTCGAACGCTTCGACGCGCGGGTAGCGTCCCCAGCCGCAGATCGTTCTTCGATGGACGGCGCTCAACGCGCCATCGCTTACCGCGTTCGCGCCGACAACGCTCGCGGCCGCCGCCTCAGGCCGCCTTGGAGGAAGCCAGCGCCAGCACCTCGGCGTAGCCGTGGGCGACGTTGGCATCCTCGAGCAGGCCGCGCTCGCGCAGCATGCGGTGGAAGCGCGGCAGCTTGTAGTGGGGCACCGTCATCAGCAGGTGATGTTCGAGGTGATAGTTCACGCGATTGGGCGCGAGCAGGAGCCGCTCCCACCAGCTGGCGATGGTGGTGCGCGCGTTGTGGAACGGACTTTCGGGCCGTCCCGGCATCGAATGCTCGGCGATGGCACGGATGCGCATGACCAGGCTGTAGGTCGTCATCCACGCGCCGATCCACAGAAGGTAGAGCTCGGGACTTCCGGCCGCGGCGAGCAGGCCGAGAAGCACGAGGTTGGTCAGGATCACGCCGCGCAGAGCCGACCAGGCGCTCTGGTTCTGACGCTTGCTCTTGCCGGCGCTCATCGACAGGTCGCGGCGCAGCGTGGCAACGAACCGCTTGCGGCCGGTCTGCCCCGACAGGTCGCGCCAGATCTTGCGGCGCAGGCTGCTGCGCGTGACCGGGAAGGGCGTGGCCAGATCCAGATCGGGATCTTCGGCCGTCCAATTCTTGGCGTGATGCTTGAGGTGATAGGGGCGATACGGGGCCAGGTCGGTCCATACCGGATAGGCCGCGAGCCAGTTGCCGACCCAATCGTTGAGACGCCTGTCGTTGAACAGCGTGCGGTGCGCAGCCTCGTGCATGATGATGGACATGCCGAGCTGGCGGCCGCCGATGATGAACAGCGCGGCAACGATCGTCACCACGCCGGGCCACGCCGCCACCATCGCCATCGCCGCCAGCACGACGGCCCAGTTCCAGATCACGCTGACCCAAGACCGCCAGTCCTCGATCTCGAGCAGCTCGCGGATTTCCTCGCGCGTGAAGTGATCCAGCCATCGCGTCGGCGCGACGGCTTCCGGGGGGCGCTCGTCGGCAGGCAGGGCAGTGGCGGTGGTCGTCGGCATCATGATGCTACTCCGGGATCGTTTTGTGCGAGGGCCACAGCCGCAGGCGCGAGGCGCTCGCCCAGACGCTGGTCCATGGGCGCAGCGGCGGTGGGCAGACCGAAGCCGCGCATGAAGCGCGCCCAGCAGGCACGGCCGGCAAGGTCGTAGCGCGTCATCGTCGCCAGCAGCGCACGGCGCTCGGCGGCCGGCACCATCGCCTCGGGCAGGAGCGGGTCGAGGACGATGCGGCGGATGGCCTGTCCGCCGAGCAGGAACGATTCGACCATGGCCGCGCCCACTTCCATTGCCGGAAGCCGGGCTGCGCTCGCTTCGAGCTCCTCGATGCACGCCCGATACCCGGCTCGCAGCTCCTCGACCGGCCACAGCCGGCATGCCCTGGCCTGCGCCGCTGGATCCAGGTCGCTGATGCGGAACACCGGCACAGGCAATCCGAGCCGGATCAGATTCTCGCGTGTGGCAGCCAGACCCCCCGTAAGGTTGTCCGGGCGCACCCACAGCCCCGGCGCCAGCTCGCGCATTCCCGTAAATTGGATGGCGCGCTGCTGCAGGCGCTGCTCGCGCCCGCGAACGGCCCTCGCAAAGCTCGCGGCCTGCCACGCGCCGTGCCAGCTCGTCAGGCGTCCTTCGACGTGCCGCCAGCTGCGGACCTGTCCCTGAATGGGCTCGGCTGCAGCGCCCAGGCGGTACGCGCCTCGCTCGTCACGCTCGACCATCCCGGCGGCATGGAGGCGCGCCAGGGCTACCCGGACCGAGCTCTCCTCGATTCCGAACAGCTCGGCCGCGGCGACGAAGAGCCGCACCGGCGCCGGCCGTCCTCGCAGCGTCGAGAGCAGGTCCAGGATGATGCTCTTGGGCTTGGGCGCCACCGGCCTTCATTACGCCGACGGCAGAATCGCGTCAACAATTGTAACGTTCCGACGTGCAGCCAGGGCGTGCGCGGCCGCTCCGGCTTGGCAGGCTCGCGCCAGTCTGCTCTGAGACGGCATGCGCGTCCATGCGCTGACCTGCGGTCGTTTGACCGGTGCCATGTCCGGCTTCGTTGCCGGCGCCGAGGGAACCCTGAAAGTCCCGGTGCCCGCCTTCCTCATCGACCATCCCCGGGGACTCGCGCTGTTCGACGCCGGCATGCATCCGGATGCGGCGACCGATCCGCGGGGGCGTCTGGGATTCCTATCCAAGCTGTTCGAGGTGGACATGGAGCCCGGCCAGAACGTGGCCGCGCTGCTGCAGGACCTCGAGATCGACCCGGCCCGGGTCCGCACGCTCATTCTGTCCCACCTCCATTTCGACCACGCCGGCGGTTGTGAGCTGCTGCCCAACGCGCGTCTGATCGTGCAGCGCCCGGAGTGGGAGGCGGGGGCGGATCCCGATGTCGCCATGCGCAACGGCTTCGACCGCAAGGATTACAGCCTTGGCCACGATGTCCTTGCCGTTCGAGGCGAGCACGACGTCTTCGGCGACGGCCGCGTCGTGTGCTTTCCCACCTACGGCCATACTCCCGGGCACCAGTCGCTCAGGGTCCGTCTGGACGACGGCGCCGAGGTCATCCTGTGTGCCGACGCCTGCTACCTGCGCGAGAACCTCGAGCGCATGGTCCTTCCCAGCGTTGTCCACGATCGCCGGCGGATGATGGAATCGCTGAGCGTTCTTCGCGGCCTGCGTGATCGGGGAGGACTTCTGATCTACGGCCACGACCCCGCGGGGTGGGACGGCCTGGCCGATCACCGCCAGCCGTTGACGCGGGCCTTGCTGACCTGCGCCTAATGCACTAATCAACGAAAATACCGCCAGTTCGGTGATCACAGGCCCGGCTCGCGGTCTTCGAGGGGACTTCACCAGCGTCGTTCGTGCCCGATAAGGAGGGCCCAGGCAATGGCTACTTCGTCACGCGCAAGGAAGAGCCGCGCACCGCGCGCGAGCACTTTCCGCCGCAGAACACTCTCACTGGCGGCCGCAGCCTGCGGCGTCGCGGCCCTGGTCGCCGGCGCGCGAGCAGGCGACGGCAACTTCACGTTCACCACGACCTCCGACTTCGATGCCGGCAGCGTGCTCAACCTCAACACGGACGACAACGAGCTGAAGCTGACCACGGCGACCGAGCCGTTCCCGTTCATCAACGTGGCCGCCTCCGACCGCGGCACCATCGTCCGCATCAACACCGAGACGGGCGCCATCGTCGGCGAGTACAGGTTCGCACCCGACGGTGGAGCCAAAAACCCTTCCCGCACGACCGTCGATCTGCTCGGCAACGTCTGGGTCAGCAGTCGTGACGAGGCCGGCGACAACAAGGGCGCGATTCAGAAGGTGGGCCTGATCGTCGGCGGAACGCGCGCGGATGCGGAAGGCAACCCCGACGAGCTCGGCGAGTATCTGGCGCCGCCGTTCGCCTACAGCACCTGCACCGATCGCGACGCCGACGGCCTCATCCACACCTCGCGCGGTCTCGGCAACATCCTGCCCTGGCCCAACGTCACCGACCTTGCCGGCGGCGAGAACGGCATCGTCGAGGACGCGCAGGACGAGTGCATCCTGATCTACCAGCGCCTCAACGATGCGGTGAACACGCGCCACGTGTCGGTGGACGCGAACAACGACATCTGGGCCGGCGGTTATCCGTTCGCGCAGCGCATGTACTACAAGCTCGACGGCGAGACCGGCGCCATCCTCGACCAGTTCGATGCGCGCAACTTCGGCTGCGGCGGCTACGGCGGCTTCATCGATGCCGACGGCATCCTGTGGTCGGCGTCGATCTCCCAGAACAACATCCTGCGCATCGATCCGGCGACCAAGCAGGCCACCTGCGTGCCCAGCAGCCAAGCCTACGGACTCGGCGTGGACGGCAATGGCTTCGTCTGGAATGCGCAGTGGACGAGCAACGGCCTCAACAAGATCGCCCCCGATGGCACCGTCCAGCCGGGCTTTCCGGTCGCCTCCGGCGGCTTTTCCTCGCGCGGCGTGGCCGTCACGGACGACGACGACGTGTGGGTGGCGCACAGCGGCAGCAACACGGTGACGCGCAACGACAACGCCACCGGCGCCGTCAAGAAGACCATCGCCGTCGGCGGCACGCCCACCGGCGTGGCGGTCGATGCGGCCGGCAAGGTGTGGGTCACCAACTACACCAGCCACAACGTGATGCGCATCGACCCGGCGGCGGGCGATGACGGCCTGGGCGCCGTCGATCTGACGGTGGAGCTGGGCTCGGGCGCCGGACCCTACAACTACAGCGACATGACTGGCGCCGTCTCCCTCGGCACTACCGCCCCGCAGGGCACCTGGCAGCGCGCCGTCGACAGCGGATCGGCCGACTTCGAGTGGGGCCACATCGAGATCAACACCGAAGACGCCGGCAACATTCCCGAAGGCGCGACCATCGAGCTGTTCGGCCGCGCCGCCAACAACGGCGCGGCGCTTTCGGGCCTGCCGTTCATGGAGCTGCAGAGCGGCACTCCCTTCAGTCTGACCGGACGCTTCCTCGAGGTGCGCGCCGTCCTGAAGTCGAACGATGAAGGAGAGAGCCCCGTGCTTTCCGATCTCACCGTCGGCCCGCCCGTCGGCGAGCCGTGCGTGGGCACGTGCGGCGACCCGGCGGTGATCCTCGGCGACATCACGGCCGTGGACGCGGGTTACATCCTGCGTGCGTCGGTCGAGCTCGTGGAATGCGGGCTGTGCCTGTGCGACGTCGACAACAACGGCGAGATCCAGTCGCAGGACGCGCTGCGCGACCTGCAGTTCGCCATCGGGCTGCCGGTCACGCTCAACTGTCCGCCGCCGGGCATCCCCGCGCCGTAGACACACGATCCCATCGTGTCGAACGAAGCGGCCGGTCCCATGGACCGGCCGTTTTCGTTGGAGGCCCACGACGCGCGCCACGCTGCCGCCGGCAACGACGCGAGCACGCGGAGCACGCATTTGTCTCGCCTGCCGTTCACGCTAGCTAGCCTGACCAGCCATGCGCGCCGACCGCGAACAGCCAGTCGTAGCCGACCGCGAACAGCCAAAGGACGCTGACCGCGAGCAGCCGAGCGTCGCCGACTATCTCGAGCGCAGCATCAATGCGCCGGTGTACGACGTGGCGGTGCAGACGCCGCTCGAGCGCGCCTCGCGCCTGTCGTCGCGCCTCGGCAACGAGGTGCTGCTCAAGCGCGAGGACATGCAGCCGATCTTTTCGTTCAAGATCCGCGGCGCGTACAACAAGATGGTGGCGCTGGGGCCTGACGTCCGCAGCCGCGGCGTCGTCGCGTCCTCGGCAGGCAATCATGCGCAGGGCGTGGCGCTGGCCGCGCATCGACTCGGCTGTGCGGCCACGATCGTGATGCCGGTGACCACGCCTTCGATCAAGATTGCCGCCGTCGCCGCCCTCGGCGCGACGATCGAGCTGGTGGGCGACAGCTACAGCGAGGCCGAATCGCATGCGCGCGAGCTCGTGCGCACGCGCGGCCTGACCCTGGTGCATCCCTACGACGACCCCGACATCATCGCGGGGCAGGGCACGGTGGGTCTGGAAATCCTGCGACAGGCAGGCCGCACCCTCGACGCGATCTTCGTTCCGGTCGGCGGCGGCGGACTGATCGCCGGCGTCGCCGCCGTCGTCAAACGGCTGCGGCCGCGCGTGCGCATCATCGGCGTCGAGCCCGACGATGCAGACTCCATGGCGCGCTCGCTGCGCGACACCCGCCGCGTGGCGCTCGACCAGGTCGGTCTGTTCGCGGACGGCGTGGCGGTGCGGCAGGTGGGCGAGGAGCCGCTGCGGCTGTGCCGCGAGCTCGTCGATGAGATGGTCCTCGTCGATACGGATGCGATCTGCGCTGCGATCAAGGACGTCTTCGAGGACACGCGCACGGTGCTCGAGCCCGCGGGCGCGCTTGCGGTGGCTGGCCTGAAGGCGTGGGTCGGGCGCGAAGCCGTTCGCGATCTGTCGCTGGTGGCGGTGGCCTCGGGCGCCAACATGAACTTCGATCGGCTGCGGCACGTGGCCGAGCGCGCGGAGATCGGCGAAGAGCGCGAGGCGCTGTTCGGTGTGACGATCCCGGAGCGGCCGGGCAGCTTCAAGGAGTTCTGCGCGCTGCTGGGGAGGCGCAGCGTCACCGAGTTCAATTACCGCTACTCCGACGCCGGCGAGGCGCATGTGTTCGTGGGCGTGGAAGTGGCCGGCCGCTCCGAGCGCGCGCGAATCGTCGACGCGCTGCAGGCCGCCGGCCTTCCCGCGGTGGATCTCAGCGACGATGAAGCGAGCAAGCTCCACTTCCGGCACATGGTCGGTGGCCGCGCCGACGTCGCCGACGAGGTCCTGTATCGCTTCGAGTTCCCGGAGCGGCCCGGTGCGCTGATCAAGTTCCTGGAGGCGATGAGCCAGGGGTGGAACATCAGCCTGTTCCACTACCGCAATCACGGCGCCGACTACGGGCGCGTGCTGGTCGGCATGCAGGTGCCGGCGACCGAGCGGCCATTGTTCGAGGGCTGCCTGGCCGCGCTCGGATACGATTACGTCGAGGAGACCGGGAACGCCGCCTACCGGCTGTTCGCCCGTTGAGCACGAGGAGATCCTTCATGGCCACAGGCAAGACGGCCGCCAAGGCGGGAGAGACGTCCACACGGCGCGCGGCGCAGCGGAAGGCGTCGCCGGTACGCGGCAAGACGCAGGCGCCGCAGACGGCCCGGCCCGGCGCGTTCGAAGGATTTCCCGCCGACTTCCTCCGCTTCTTTCGCGAGCTCAAGAAGAACAACGAGCGCGAGTGGTTCAACGCCAACAAGGACCGCTACCGCACCAGCGTGCAGGCGCCGATGCTGGCTTTCATCTCGGCGATGGACCTGCCGCTCGGCCGTATCGCCGACTGCTTCGTCGCCGACGCACGGCCGATGGGCGGATCGATGTTCCGCATCTATCGCGACACGCGCTTCAGCCACGACAAGACGCCGTACAAGGACCACGCGGCGTGCCAGTTCCGCCACATGGCGGGCAAGGACGCGCACGCTCCGGGATTCTACGTGCACGTTGCACCGGACGAAGTCTTCTTCGGCGGCGGGATCTGGCGGCCGCCGAGCCCGGTGCTGCAGCAGATCCGCGCCCGCATCATCGACGAGCCCGACGAATGGAAGAGGATCACGCGCGCGCCCGCCTTCCGCCGCCGCTTCGGTGGTGTCGAAGGCGACGCGCTCAAGCGGGCGCCGGTGGGCATCGATCCTCTTCACCCGCTGATCGAGGACCTGAAACGCACTAGCTTCTTCGCCGTCCAGAGCGTGGAGCCGAAGGCGATCCAGTCGAAGGAATTCGCCGGCGAGGTCACGCGCTCGTTCCAGGCGCTGGCGCCGTTCATGCAGTTCCTGACCGAGGCCGTCGGTCTGCCGTTCAAGCTCGACGACTGAGACCGCACGACGCGGCCGTTGCCCACTGCGCGCGGCGCGGACGGCGAACACCGGCCCGTCTGCGCGAGCGCCAACGCTGCAACATCAGCGGGTGACCGGCTCTGCGGCCTGGCCGAGTCCGAACACGAAATCCTCCACGGCGCGGTTCCACTGCGCCGGCTGCTCGAAGTACGGCGAGTGCCCGCCCTCGATCTCCTGCACGCGCGAGGATGGCAGGTGGGAGGCGGCGCGGCGGATGATGGCGGGAGGGAAGATGCGGTCGCGGCTGCCGACCAGGAACAGCGCAGGCACGCGATTGGCCTTCAGCGCCGCGGCCTCGGCGCGCGCTGCCGCCAGCTGCGACGCGATCTCGCCGGGCCTGGGCGAGCCGAACGTGCTCAGCGCCTGGTAGAGATAGCCGAGGTCGGGCCGCGAGCGACTGAACTCCGCATCGAGGGCAGGGTGGACGCCCAGCGGCGGCGGCGAAGCGGACAGCGCGCGCGCCTGCTCGACCATGCGGCG
Organism: Candidatus Limnocylindrales bacterium; assembly: GCA_035626395.1. Classification (NCBI taxonomy): domain Bacteria; kingdom Bacillati; phylum Chloroflexota; class Candidatus Limnocylindria; order Candidatus Limnocylindrales; species Candidatus Limnocylindrales bacterium. The sequence goes on from DASPNR010000042.1 coordinate 656,650, forward strand.
ATGGTGGGCGGCGATGTGATCGTCGCTGATGCCGGCCACCGTGTCGGCCAGAACCAGGCCGCGTACGCGCTGCGGATTGCGCAGCGCCATGCCGAGCGCGGTCCATCCGCCCATCGATTGCCCGACGATGACGGCCTGGCCGATCCCGGCAGCATCCATCACCGCCGTCAGGTCCTGCACCAGCACACCGACGTCGAATCTGCCGTGTGCGGGGCCCGAGGGCGCAAAGCCGCGCTGGCTCAGCGTCAGCACCGTGTGGGTCGGCGCGAAGTGTGCGACCTGCTGGAACCACACCGCGTGATTGCCGCCGAGACCGTGGATGAACACGATCGCCGGACCCTTGCCGATGCGTTCGTAGTAGATCCGCGTGCCGTCGGTGGCCGTCGCGGTGCCGGCGACCCGCGCGGGCGCCGCCGCTTGCACTGCTGCTGCGGCTTGCCGTTCGCCGGGCGACCGCGTCTGCACCGTCTCGGCCGCCTGCGTCGCGCCGGGCGGCACGGGCGGACGCGACGCGCAGGCGGCAATGCCGCACGCGACGAGGGCTGCCGCCAGTGCGGTGTGCCTCGCCCGCATCAGTGCTCCAGCTTCAGGTCCTCGGCCAGGACCGCGTCGATGCGCGAGTTCCAGGCAGGGTCGGCATCGGGCCGGTACGCGGGTAGCAGATGGCGCCGGATGAACAGCTGCGCCACCGCCGTCTTGCTGCTGCCATTCCCGAGCGCAATCTCGCGATCGGCCTCCCATAGCAGGCGCGATGCCTGGAACAGGCGCGACATCTCGGTGAGCTGCCGGCGGAAGTGGGTTGCGCCGTACTCGGGCACCGTCAGCGAGCGCGTCATGCGGCCGCCGAGATCGCTCAGCGTTTCGACCAGCGGCGGCACCTCGGCGCGCAGCTCGGCGTTCTCGAGGCTCTCGAGCACCGTCGTGATCTCGTCGTAGACGTTGGGCAGCAGCGCCAGCTTGGCGCTGTCCTTGAGCACCTGCATGCACAGCACGTTGTGCGTGCCCTCCCAGCTCTCGAACACGAAGTTGTCGCGCAGCAGCCGCGGCACCGGCGAGAAATCCTCGATCGCGCCGTTGCCGCCGAGCACCTCGAGCGCGGCATGCGCGACGTCGCTGGCGGCGATGGAGGTGATGTACTTGTTGGCGTTGACGAGGAAGCGATACAGGCTCAGCTCATGCTGATCGGCGGTGGAGGTCTCGACCTTGTCGATCAACGTGGTGAGGAACAGGGTGGAGGAGAGCGCGGCCTGCTCTTCGCACTTCATCGCGGCCAGCGTCTCGCGCACCATCGGATAGCGGCCGATCGGATTGCCGAACGCCTTGCGAGCGGCCGCATAGGTCACCGCTTCGATGTAGGCGCGGCGCATGACGCCGGTGGATCCGAGCGCATTGACCCAGCGTGAGGTGTTCAGCACCAGACCCGCGGCGATCTTGAAGCCATCCTCCAGACGCCCGATGGGGTAGGCGAGCGCACCCTGGAAGTCGATCTCTCCGCTGGCCATCGCGCGAGTGCCGAGCTTGTTCTTCAGCCGGCGGATGCGAAATCCGTTGATGGCGCCGTCGTCCGTGCGGCGCGGAACCAGGAAGGCACCGAGGCCGGCGGTGCCGGGTCTGCCGCCGGCGACGCGGGCCGTGATGAAGAACTGATCGGCGTTGGCCACCGAGCAGAACCACTTCTCGCCGCGGACCCGCCACATGCCTTCGCGCTCCGGATCGGGCGTGGCTTCGACCACGTTGGCGCCGACGTCGGAGCCGCCCTGCACCTCGGTCATGAACTGCGAGCCCATGTGCGCGCGGTCGTAGTCGGGATCGAGCAGCCGTGTCAGGAAGCGCTCCTGGAGCGCGGGCGTCCCGTGCACCTGCAGCGCCTTGATCAGGCCCGAGGTGCAGGCGACGGGGCACGCATGGCCGCCTTCGCCCATGTGTGCGAGCAGGTAGATCATGGCTGCCTGCTCCAGGTTGCGTCCAGGCTTGGCCTGGATCGCCATGATCCCGCTACGCCAGATGTGCCTGCCGGCCTCGCGGTACGAAGGGTGGAACTCGACTTCCTCGGTCAGCTCGCCGATGCCCGACCAGCCGCGCAGCCGCGGCAGGTTCTCGACGCGCTCGCAGTCGACGACCAGCGGATCGACCTTGCTGGCGAGCACGCCCCCGAAGTCGCGCAGCCGCGACCGCATGGCGTCGGCCTCGCCCGCACCGGCGAACAACGCGAGCAGGCGGTCGAGGTTGGCGTTGCAGGTGTAGTAGTTGTCAGGCTTGCTTCGCAGCCAGCCCTGCAGGAGCTGACGGCCGACGTTCTCACTCATGTCGTTTCTCCGCCGCCTCGATGGCGAGACACGACTATCAACCTTCGCCACCCGTGCAACAGGCGCGGGTTGCTCGGAGACACCGGCTTGCTACCCTCGCGCGCCCGCCGCGGTCCCATCTCGAGGAGGAGATCTCGTATGCAACTTGCCGATACCATCGCCGTCGTCACTGGAGGCGCTTCCGGACTCGGGCTGGCCACCGTCGAGGCCATTCTGCAGGGCGGCGGGCGTGCCGCCATCCTGGATCTCGCACGCTCCGACGGTGAGCAGGTCGCCGCCAGGCTCGGCGAGCAGGCGATCTTCGCGCCTGCCGACGTCGCGAGCGAGGAAGAGGTGACGGCGGCGCTCGACAAGGCCGCGGCCGCATTCGGCAACATCAACGTCTGCGTCAACTGCGCCGGCATCGGGACGGCGATGAAGACCGCCGGCAAGGGCGGGACGTTCCCGCTGGCGCTGTTCGCCAAGACGATCGAGGTGAACCTCATCGGCACGTTCAACGTGATGCGCCTTGCGGCGGCCAGGATGCTCGGCAACGAGCCGAACGCCGAAGGCGAGCGCGGGGTCATCATCAATACCGCTTCGGTGGCGGCATTCGATGGACAGATCGGCCAGGTGGCCTATTCGGCGTCGAAGGCGGGCGTGGTCGGCATGACGCTGCCGGTGGCGCGCGACCTGTCGCGCGACGGCATCCGCTGCAACACGATCGCCCCTGGCACCTTCGACACGCCGATGCTGGCGCTTCTTCCCGAGGAGGCGCGCAAGGCGCTGGCTGCGGGCATTCCGTTTCCGCAGCGCCTCGGCCGCCCGGCGGAGTACGCGCAGCTGGCGTGCGCGATCATCCAGAACGCGTACCTGAACGGCGAGACGATCCGTCTGGACGGCGCGTTGCGCATGCCGCCGCGCTGAAGGCGGGCTCGATCGGAAGGAAGGAACGGCGGCCTCGGCAGCCACCGTCCCGGGCGACCGCTCAGATCAGAACGCGACTTCGACTGGCGTCGAGTAGAACTGCCGGTACCACTTCCGGAACCTCGAGATGTCGCCGTCGCCCTCGGCGAGCACGGGCTTGTCGCGGAACAGCTTGTTGTTCCACAGTGGCATGTCCAGCTCCCAGTCCTTGGCGTAGTAGTCGTAGAAGCCCGCCGCCGTTTCAGGGTTGGAGCTGTTGTGCACGTAGTAGTTGTGCGTGAGCAGCATGCGCTCGGGCTCGATGGGCGTCAGCGACTGGACCGACACGCCTTCGATCAGGCCGCTGACGCGCGTCAGCGACAGGCCCGGGCCGAACATGAACGAGCGGATGGTGGCAAGGCCCTCGGCGCTGGATTGCGCGGCGGCGTCGCGCTCGAAGTCCAGGTGCAGCTTACAGATGGGACCTTCGGTGTCGTAGATGACCCCGCGCACGTTCATCTTGTGCAACGTGCCGAAGTGGGCCACGTCGAAGCCGTTCTCGTACAGCTCCTGCGGATGCGAGGTCAGCTCCCACTGCCGGCGGCCGAGCACGTGGTAGTCGGGGCTGGAGGTTTCGGGAATCATCTCGGGCGTCCACTGCGGCGCTGCGCCCTCGGCATGGTTCCAGATGATGATGAAGCCGTTCTGCTCGCGCACGACCGGCTTGCCGATGGCTGCCCGGGGCGGGATCCTCTTCGCATAGGGGATGTCGACGCACTGGCCGCTCTCTCCCGACCAGCACCAGGCGTGGAAGGGGCAGCGGATGTTGTCGCCTTCGACCTTGCCGCCGACGCCGAGATGGGCGCCGAGGTGCGGGCAGTAGGCGTCCAGGACGTGGGCGGTGCCGCCCTCGCCGCGGAAGACGACGAAGTCGCGGCCGAGCGCTCGCACCGCCTTGATCTGCCCAGCCTCGAGCTCATGCGAGTAACAGATGTTGAACCAGCCATTGGGATAGGGGGGCAGGGTGATGCGGGTCATGGCTTCCTCGCGCGGCGGCATCGCCGGGCTAGAACGTGTTTCAATCGGGCGCCATTATAGGCGGCGACGGTCCGTTGTCTATCGGCTGACGGGATTGGGCGGCGCCGGCGGCGGCGCGCCGCGGCCTCCCCGCCGGAGCCACCATACCGGCAGCGCGTTCGGCGGCGATGGGCGCGTTCGCGGGAAACACCGGGCTCGCCGTGCCGTGGCGGGCGACTCCGGCCCGACGCGGGCACACCGCGACTGCCCTTGCCGCGACATGCGCATGTCCGCCGTGCCGACGCGGGCACGCCGCGACTGCCCTTGCCGCGACATGCGCATGTCCTCCGTGCCGACGCGGGCACGCCGCGACTGCCCGTGCCGCGACATGCGCACGTTCTCCATGGCCCGGCTTGCGTCAGTGTTGGCGTCAGAGCAGGTTCGCGATTGAGACACTTGGTGAGACAGGCAGGCGTCGCAGGACGAGGCTGAATGAACGGCGGTCACTGCGGGATTCGGGCGGCACGGGTATCTGGCCGAGGCTTCCGACCGACAATCCTGCACCCGTCTATTGGAGAAATGTGCAGCCTTGCGATTGAGGGGGCCGGTATCCCTTCCCAACGCGTCCGTTAATTTGCTAAACACTCCTTAGACCGAGCAAAAGGGACGGGAGTGCCAGGGGGCACTCTGCCCGCCCGTCGTGCGAGGGGCACGCGGCCGGCCGTTCTACTTAAAAACTTGGGGGGCCCATGGGTCACGAAGTCACTTCCCAACGCCTGCTGCGCTTGAGTGCGTCGACGCTTGCGGTCGCTCTAATGATCGGCCTGGCGACGCCGTCGCAAGCGCAGATCCAGACTGCGGATCAGCGCGCATGCATCCTGGCGATGAATCGGGCAGCGGAGTCCATCGGCTCCGAGCAGCGCCTGCAGGTCCTGACCTGCATCGCCAATGCGCAGGCAGGCCTCCTCCCTCCGGGCATGAGCGTTGCCGACTGCATCGCCGCTCCCTCCGGAAAGCTGCAGCAGGTCATCGCCGCAGCATCCGATTCCGAGCTTCGCACGTGCCTCGACACCCCCGACTTCGGCTACTCCACGGCGCAGGACGTCACCGACGCGGTGCTGGGTCAGGAGATCCAGCTCGCAACGGAGATCTTCGGCCTCGACCAGCCCGGCGCGATCCTTCCGCTCATCGACCGCGCAGGCTCGCGCTGCCAGGCGGCCGTGGCCAAGAATTACCGGCGCCTGGTCAGCGAGCGCATGCGCGCATTCATCACCTGCAAGACCGACGGCCTGGGCGTAGGTCGCATCACGTCGGCCGCGGGACTGCAGGAATGTTTCGATGCCATCGCCGAGGATGCGGACGGCCGCATCCAGAAAGCGTTCCTCAAGCTCGCCAAGGATGTCGTCAAGCGCTGCTCGGTCGTCGACATCGCCGCTGCGTTTCCCGGCGAATGCGCCGACGCTCCGGACTTCCTGACCTGCGTCCAGGAGCGGATCTCGTGTCGCACCTGCATCGCGATCAACGCGGTCGACGGCGTGATGGAGCCCTGCGACGTTTTCGACAACGGCGAGGTCGATCGCAGCTGCGTCGATCCCCGCGCGAACGAGTGCGAAGGCGAGGGTGGCGGCCACGACTGCGACGCCAACGCCTCCTGCACGGATGAAGAAGTCGGCTTCCAGTGCACCTGCAACGACGGCTACCGGGGTGACGGCACCGAGTGCACGGACATCAACGAGTGCCGCTCGGCCGCCAACAACGACTGCCACGCCAACGCCACCTGCACCAACAAGCCCGGGGGCTACGATTGCGCGTGCAAGGCCGGCTACGAGGGCGACGGCTTCAGCTGCTCCGACCAGAACGAGTGCCTCGGAGAAGGCAGCGGCAACAACTGTTCGGCCGACGCCACCTGCACCAACGTCGCCGGCTCCTTCCTCTGCACCTGCAAGCCGGGCTACGCCGGCGACGGCGTGAGCTGCGTCGACATCAACGAGTGCGTCACGGGAGCCAACAACTGCTCCGCCAACGGCTCGTGCACCAACCTGATCGGCTCGTTCTCCTGCGCCTGCAACGCGGGCTTCGCCGGCAACGGCGTCACCTGCACCGACCTCAACGAGTGCATCGGCGAGAACGGCGGCAACAACTGCTCCGCCAACGGCACGTGCACGAACCTGCAGGGTACGTTCTCCTGCGCGTGCAAGGCCGGTTTCAGCGGCAACGGCGTCACCTGCACCGACATCAACGAGTGCGCGCTCAACACCGACAACTGCAGCGTCAATGCGACTTGCACCAACCTCGCCGGCAGCTTCTCGTGCTCGTGCCTGACCGGGTTCTCGGGCAACGGCGTCACGTGCACTGACCAGAACGAGTGTTTCGGCCAGGGCAGTGGCAACAACTGCTCGGTCAACGCCAACTGCACCAACCTGCCCGGAACCTACAGCTGCGCGTGCAAGCCGGGCTTTGACGGCAATGCGGTGGGCGGTACCTGCAATCCCATCAACGTCGCTCTCTCCGCGCCGACGCACGGCAGCTTCACCACGGCGAGCAGCACCACGGCCAGCGGTACCGTCACTGCGAACCCGATCTCCAGCGTGTCGCTGAAGATCAACGGGATCACGGTGCCTATCAATTCGAACGGCACGTTCTCGGCGAGCATTCCGCTGAGCTCGTCGCTGATCTTCAACGGCATCCGTGCCGAGCTGACGCAGAACGCGACCGGCTTCGTCGCGCGTGACCGCAACGTCGTGATCTGGGGCGATTCCTACACGATGGGCGGGTCGGTGCCGCAGAGCGTGGGCTTGCGAATCACGGACACCGGCTTCAACGCGCTCGAGCCGGTGCTCGAAAGCGGCGTCAATCTGGACCTCAATACCCTGATCCCGCCCGGCACGTCGATCATGGAGAACGTGTGCGTGCAGGACTCTTTCCTCGGCTGCATCGCCAGGGCCACGGCGCGGATCAAGCGTGCCAGCTCGACCGGGTTCGGGGTGGACGTCAACTCGCAGACGAACTACGTCTCCGGCGACGTGCGGATCAACGGCATTTCGGTGGACATCGACCTGTGGACGACGATCACCGGCATCACGTCGCACTGCGACTACCTCAACATCTCGGCCGACCGCGTGAACGTCATCGCCGATTACACGCTCGAGCCGAATGCGCCGAACGTCACCGGCGACATCAACGTCAACCTCGCCAGCGACAACAACGTGGTGTGGACGAACTATCGTCGTAACCTCGACTGCGGCGGCACCGGCTTCCAGACGTTCATCATCGACCTGGCCGTTGGCGACGCGAAGGACATGGTTACCGACGGCATCAAGGACTTCCTGAAGGACCCCGATGGCGGCGGCGCCCAGGACGCGCCGATCGCGCAGGCGATCGAAGACGCGCTGGCGGCCATCACGCTGGCGGGCCCCATCGGCGACGCGTTCGGGGTCAACCTGTCGACGCCGCTGTTCTCGCTGCCCGAGGACGTCAACGGCATCACGCTCGGCTCCAACGCCGTCATGACGCCGAAGACCACGGCGCCGGGCGCTCCGGTGTTCTCGCGCACGCTGAAGGTCAACTCGACCTTCCCGCAGTCGCAGCTGGCGTCGGCGACTTCGCCGGGCGGTCAGTCCTACGGTCTGGCCCTCGTCATCAACGACTCGGCCTTCAACCAGGTGCTGGCGTCGCAGATCCAGTCGGGTCTGCTGCAGACGGAGATCAGCGAGATCGAGATCGTCGCCGGCACCGGCGTTCAGCCCATCACGGCGGGCCTGGTGTCGCTGATCATTCCGGAGTTCGGCCAGCTGCCCGAGGACACGCCTCTGCGCATCAAGCTGGTGCCGACCATCGCGCCGATCCTGACCGGTCAGACCGGCCCGGCAGGCGAGTTGGCGGTCCTGAAGATCTCGCACATCCAGGTGCTGGTGCTCGGACCGGGCAATGTCGTCTACGGCGAGATCGCTGCCGACATGGAGACGACCTTCGACATGAACATCGGTCCAGGCAACACGCTCGTCCCCTCGATCGGCACGCCGACCGAGGATGACGTGACGCTGCATCTGTTGGCCAATCCGCTGGGCGCGAGCGAGACGCAGATTCGCGACCAGCTGCTCTCCCTGTTGCTGCCGGCGATCCCGTCGCTCGGCAGCGCGCTGGGGTCCTTCCCGCTGCCGTCGTTCCTCGGAGTCACGCCGACTCCGGTGGAGATCGAGCGTGTCGGTACGACCGGATTCATGGGCGTCTACATGCGGGTTCAGTGACGGAAGGAACGGGGGGAGAGGACCAATGCATCGTTCGTACAAGGTAACGATCGGCAGTCTGGCCGCCGGGCTGGCGCTCGCGATGGCGACGCCGGCGGCGGCCCAGCTGCAGACCAAGAACCAGACCAAGTGCATCACCGGCGTCAACAAGGCGGCGGCCAAGGTGCAGTCGGCGGCGCGCAAGACGGCCGAGGAGTGTCTGCGTTTCGCGCTGAGCGGCCAGAACGTGCTCGACTGCGTCACCCGCGACGAGCGCGGCCGCATCGGTAGCGCCGCCGAGAAGCTGGCTTCCATCGCCAACGCCTCGTACTGCACCGCGGATCCGCCCGACTTCGGCTTCACCTCCGGCCTGCTCGCCAACGCTGCGGCATTGCTGCAGGAGCGCAACCTGGCCGAGGACATCTTCGGGAGTGACTTCCTGACCGGCAGCGCGCCCATGGCCACGGACGCCGCCAGCCGCCTCTGCCGCGACACCGTCGCGCGCGACTATGGCCGCGTCGCTTCCACCGTCAGCAAGGCATTTCTGGCCTGCAAGAAGACGGGATTGAGCCTCGGCTCGATTGATTCCGAGGAAGACCTGGAGGCGTGTCTCGGTCAGATCACCAGCGACTCCAACGAGTTGGTCGAGAAGGCGATGACCACGTTCATGCTCGATACCCTCGGCGCGTGCGACGTCATGCAGCTCGACGAGATCTTCGGCGGCGTCTGCAACGACTCCGTCGGCGTCCTCGCCTTCGGCGAGTGCCTGAACCGCACCGTCCAGTGCCGTACCTGCATCGGGCTGAACGGCATCGATGGCCTGTCCGCGGATTGCGACGTCCACGACGACGGCGAAGCCAACTACAGCTGCCCGCCGGGCAGCGCGCCGCCTACCACCACCAGCACCACCCTCGATACCAGCACGACGACGCTGGATACGAGCACGACCACGCTCGACACGACCACGACGACGCTGGACACGACGACGACCACCACGTCCAGCACGACGACGACCTCCACGACCACCACGACGACCACCACCACGACGCAGCCGGGCGTGCTCATCTGGACGTTCCCGGGTGCCTGCGTCGACGTGACGCTCAACGTGCCGACGCTGGGCGGCGACCAGCAGATCAAGGGCGTCGGCTCGGTGACGGTCAAGGTCGATCTGACCACGCTGCGCGACGCGCCTGGCTCGGGCCGCAACGAGATCGTGGACGTCGAGATCACCAACATCGACTTCAGCGTCGAGGACGAGACCGGCGAGAACTACAGCAAGGTCAAGCTGTATCCGGAAGAGGGCATCCCGCTTTCGGGCAGCGGCTCGGGCGGCATCTACCCGCACATCGAGCCGCATCCGTCGATCGGTACGATCCGGGAGAACAACCCCGGCAACCCGCAGGGCACGTTCGACGTCAAGCCGTACGGATTGCAGGGTACCGGCACCGCCACGGTCACGGCGTTCATCCACGCCGAGATCAAGGCGGCGCTCAGCGAGACGCAGCAGATTCACGAGTTCCTGCACCACGACGTGCCCATGACGCTGGTCGGAACCTTCACGAATCTGCCGCCTGCTCAGGACGAGTTCGTGACGATGACGAACACGTCGCCCATCCCGGTGCGACGCGACGTCAACGACGCGCAGTTCCTGAGCGCGACGATCACGGCGGTCAAGCTGACGTTCGTTCCCTCCGAGTGCACGCCGTCGGCGCCGACGGTGCCGTAAGCGGCAGCGCGATCCTCATTCGCCATGACGAAACGGCCAGTCCCCCAAGGGACTGGCCGTTTCTGCTCGTGCTCAGCTCGCGCGGTAGCGTTGGGGATCGGCGGCGAAAGCAGCCACGCAATCCAGAGAGCAGAAGAAGTGATCGGCGCCTTCGTGGCGCACGTGCCCGACGGCAGCGCGCGGATCGACGATGGCGCCGCAGACGGGATCGCAGGGCAGCGTCTCGACGGCGGCCTCCAGTTCGAGCAGGAAGACCTGCACCGGCGTCACGACGTTGGGCAGCTCGACCAGTCCCAGCTCCTGGACGAAGCAGCCGGCTTCGCGCGCATGGCGCGCAACCTGATCCGTGGCCACCACCTGCCCGCGGCGCGCTTCGGCGCCGATGCGCGCGGCGATGTTGATGCTGCTGCCGAACCACTGGCCGCCGCGCCGCACGGCCTCGCCATGATGAAGCGCAACGCGGAAGGCCAGGTCCGGCTGCGCGAGCAGGCGCGGAAGCGCACGGCGGACGAGCTCGACGGCGGCGGCCGGCGAGCGGGACACGAAGATCGTGGAGTCGGTCAGGGTCTTGGCGATTTCGTCCCCCGGCTCGAGAACGGAGGCGACGATGTCGCGGGCGCGCGCCAGCGGCGAGGAAGGCTCGCCGGCGCCGCCGGCCGCGCCGAGCAGCGAAACGACGCTGAAGGTCGCTTCCACGCGGCGCCGTCCCTCAGACCAGCCCGAGCTGGGTGCGCAGGTCGCGCTTGACGATCTTGCCCATGGAGTTTCGCGGCAGCGATGCCACGAAGTAGAAACGCTCGGGAATCTTGTATCGCGCCAGCTCGGCGGCGCATCGCTCGCGCAGCTCCTCCTCCGTCACCGATGCGCCTTCGGCCAGCTGTACGGCGGCAACGACGCGCTCGCCGAGCCGCTCGTCGGGGATCCCGAGGACCGCGCACGCCGCTACGCGCGGGTCCTGATGCACCACCCGCTCGATCTCGGCCGGATAGACGTTGGCGCCGCCGCGCAGGATCAGCTCGTTGCGTCTGCCGCGAATGTAAAGATCGCCGTCTTCGCCGACGGCGCCGAGGTCGCCGGTGTGGAGGATGCCGTCGCGAAGGGCCTTGGCGGTCTCCTGCGGCTTGCCCCAGTACCCGAGCATTGGCGTGTAGACGCCGGCGAAGAGGCCGTCTCGGGCCGGAGCCACGCAGATCTCGCCGACCTCGCCAGGTGCGACGTCGCGGCCGTCACCGTCGAGCAGGCGGATCTCCACTTGCGGCAGCGGTCGCCCGATCAGGCCGGGCGTTGGCGGACGATCGCCGAGGGAGCGGGTGACGGCGGTGGGAGCCTCGGTCATGCCGTAGCCGATGGAAACGTCGGCTCCGAAGCGCTCGCGGTAGAGCTGAAGGAACGCGGGCGGGCACTCGGCGCCTCCGACCTCGGGGCGCACGAGCGTGGCCAGGTCGTTGCGGTCGACCTGCGGATTGGTCAGCAGGTCGTGGTAGATCGCGGGTACGGCGGCGAAGTGGCCGATCCGCTCGCTGCGCACCCACTCGGCAACGCCGACCGCGTCGATCCGGTCCATGCACACGCAGCAGCCTTGGATCTGGAAGGCCAGCAGCGGCACCAGCACCATCAGGTTCAGGATCGTCAGCGGCAGCAGCACGCCCTGGATCTGCCCCTGCGGATAGGCGGCCGTGGCGGCAGCAACGGCACCGGGGATCAGCAGGTTGTGCTGGCTGTGAACCGCGCCTTTCGGAAAACCCGTCGTGCCGCTCGTGTACGCGATCGCGGCCGGAGCGAAGGGATCGATGTCGACTTTCGGTGCCGGCGACGTGGCGTGGGCCAGCAGGCGGTGCCATTCGCACCCGCCGTCGCCGGCTTCCAGCTCGCAGACGTGCCGCAACGACGGCACATCGTGGCGCCGCGCGCGTACCTGCTCGCACATCGCGCGTTCGCCGAGGAACAGGCACGCTTCCGAATCGGCCAGCATGTAGGCCTTCTCGGGTGCAGCCAGCGGCCGGTTGATGCCGACCCAGATCGCCCCGAGGCGCATGCAGCCGAGAAAGGCGATGACGATGTCGGGATGGTTTCCGGTGCAGGCCGCGACGCGGTCGCCCGGCCGCACGCCCAGCTCCCATAGCGCCGCAGCCGCCTGATCGGCGGCGCGGTCGAGCGTGGCGTAGGTGTAGCGCGAATGGCGGCCGACCAGCGCCTCGCGCTGCGGACAGTTTCGCAGGCCGCGCTCCAGAACCGCGGCGACGCTCTGCGGAGCATCGCCGGGGATGCGGGGCCGCGCCTGCGGCAGGATCAGGCAGCGCTCGCGCACGAGATCGGAAAGCACGTTCATCACGCCGCTCCTGCGGCGGCAGCCGCGGCCGCGATGCGTGCCGCGGCGATGGCGGCGATCGCGGCGAAGGCGCGGGCGCGCCGCGATGCGGCCTGCACGGTGGTTGACGAAGAATCCGCGCCGCTCAAGGCCGCATGTACCAGCCGCCGCTGATGTTGACCGCCTCGCCGGTGATGAAGGCCGAGCGGTCGGAGGCCAGGAAGGCGATGAGCTCGGCAACCTCCTGCGGCTGCCCGAAGCGCCGCAGCGGCGTGCGATCGATCTCCTTCTGGAACTGGTCGGCATAGCGCGCGACGAACTTCGACCAGATCAGCCCCGGCGCCACCGCGTTGCATCGCACGCCGTAGGGGCCGCCTTCGAAGGCGACGCTGCGGGTGAGCGAGAACATCGCCGATTTGGCAGAAGCGTACGGCGCCTCGCGCCCTTCGTTGGCATCGCCCAGCCAGCCGGCGATCGAAGCGACGTTGACGATGCTGCCGCGGCGGCGCTCGATCATGCCCGGCAGCAGAAGGCGGATCAGGTGAAAGGCCGCGGTCAGATCGACGTCGAGCACGCGGTCCCAGTCCTGCATGGAAAACTCGCGTATCGGAGCGAGGACGTTCTCGGCGGCATTGTTGACCAGAACGTCGATGGGGCCGAGCTGCTCGTGCACCTGCGCGACCACTTCCTGCATGCGCTCGCGGTCGGCGATGTCGCCGGGGTAGGGTCGCACGGAGGCGCCGAGCTCGGAGGCGATCTCCTCGGCCACGGCATGGCAGCGACGCTCGTGGATGTCGACGACCGCCACGGCCGCGCCCTCGGCTGCAAGGCGGCGAACCGTGTGGCTGCCGATGCCGGCGCCTGCACCGCCCGTGACCAGCGCGACCCTTCCCGCAAACTCTCCGGCCATGAGGTCTCCTTTCTGCTGCCAGCTGCGAACGGATGCGTGCGCCGCGCGGGCCTTCCGATCAGGAATCGAGCCCGACCAGCCGCCGCTGGTTGTCGCGCATGATCATCTTCTGCTCGGCCGCGCCGAGCTTCTCCAGGCCGCGCGCAAAATCGACCGGGTCGCTGAGTCCTTCGGGATGCGGGTAGTCCGATCCGAAGACGACGCGGTCCATGCCGATCAGGTTGCCCAGAGCGACGATGTCCTCCTCGTGGTAGGGCGAGACGTAGATGTGCTGGCGGAACACCTCGCTCGGCCGGCCATGCCAGCGACCGCCGATCCAGGGGCCGTTGCGTCCCATGCCCTTCATCTTGTCCATCGCCTTGAGGATGTAGGGCACCCACAGCGAGCCGTTCTCGACGCTGAGGACGCGGATGTTGGGATAGCGGCCGAACAGGTTGTGGAAGATCAGGGCCGAGACCGTGTCCATGATGGGACGGTCGCCGTAGAAGTTGCACCACTGGAACGCCGACTGGCTGTGCGAGCTCGGATTGGGCTGCTCGCCCCAGTGCACCGACATCATCTCGTTGTAGCCGGACTCGCTGACGTGGAACGCGACGGCAAGCCTGGCTTCGTTGACCCGCGCCCAGAACGGATCGAAGAGCGGGTCGGCCGGCGACCTGCCGCCTTGCGGCCCCGGACGCATGCCGATGATGCGCGCACCGCGCGAAAGCGCCCACTCGAGGTCCCTGACCGCTTCGTCGACATCGAGCAGGGACATGATCGGCGCCGCGAATATGCGGCCGCGGTAGTCGAAGCCCCAGTCCTCGTCCAGCCAACGGTTGAACGCGCGCAGGTTGGCGTAGCTCTGCTCGATGTCGTCCTTCATGAAGTGCTCGACGCACACGCCGAGCGTGGGAAACAGAAGGCTGGACTCGAGGCGTTGCCTGTCCATCAGCGCCAGGCGCGCGTCGCGATTGACGTACGCGGGCTGCACGGGCTCCTTGACGCCGTCGTCGCCTCCCGCGTTCTCTCCGGTCAGGTAGCGCAGGTAGTCTCGCAGCGAGCCGGGCTTGAGCGTGACGTCGAAGTTCAGCTCCATGTCGGCCAGGAACGTGAACGGCTTGGTGCCGACCAGGATGCGCTCGCGACCGGAGCCGTCGCGGACCACGCGCACCGCCTTGTCGCGGTGCCTGGGCTCGATGAAGCGGGTGAAGGCGTCGCGCGGCTCGTAATAGTGATTGTCGCCGTCGAAGCTCAGATAGCCGAGGTCGATCATTGCTCGCTCCTGCGGTCGATGGCCGCCGCTGGCGCGGCGCAGTGGGCCGTGCCGGTCGACCGCGCCCGACGGCGCGGGGCCGGCCGGCGGGTCGATCGAGTAGAACAGGTTCTACGGAGGCAGACAAGCCGCTGCCAAGGCGGCTGCTGAGCGACCGAGGAGCGGCCGGCTCGGGCCGCGCTTGCAGGCGCCCGAACCGGCCGGTCGACCAACGGTCAGCGCACGACCATCTGGTGCTCGTCGGCGACGGTGCCGGCGGTATCGGTCAGCAGCGTCGTGCCTACCGCCAGGGTCGTGCCCGGCGCCAGATTGGCGTCGGTGACGGCGCGGATCTTGATCGTGCCGCTGCCCGGCTGCACCGCGCTCCAGGTGAGCTGGTTGCCCACGATCTTGCTCGGCGCCGGGATCGACGATTCGAACGTCAGACCGGTCGGCAGCGTGATCACCGCTTCGCTGGCCGTGGCCAGGTTGCGGTAGCGGAACATGAGCTGCGTGCTCAGGCCGGGCGCCACGTAGCGCGCGCCCGTCATGCTCGCCGTCAGCGCGCGCGGCGAGGTCGGCGTTTCCGTCGGTGTCAGCGACTCGACGACGGCCGTGTCGAGGCCGCTCAGCATCACCTGCCCGCTCGTGCTGTCGCGCAGCGAGACGTCCATCGAGGCGACGGCGCCGCGCGCGTCCGCATCCGGAATGCGCGCCTGGCCGCGGATCTTGATCACGCCCGCGGTGCCGACGTTATTCCACACCAGGAGCGAGCCCGACTGCACGCTCGGCGGCGGAATGGCTCGCGTGACCGAGACCGACTCGTTCACCAGTGCGGTCACCGTGCTGGTCTCGCCCACGTTGCGGTAGCGCAACGTCACGTTGACGGCGCCGCCCTCGGTCGCACGCTTGCTGCCGGTGACGCTCAGCGAAGGCGTCCGGCTGGTGCTCGTGGTCGTGTTCCGGCCCTCGACGACCGCCACGTCCGTGCCCGTCTTCTCGCGCAGCGCCGCGTCCTTGAACTCGATGACGTTCTCCAGGACGACGCCGGGGTTGGTGCCCTCGGGAATGCGCACGGTGATGTAGGCCTGGCCTGCGCGTCCCGCCGACAGGCGCGGGATCTCGAAGCGGACCTGATTCGTCGTGTGGTCGATCGTGAACGGATCGCGCGAGCTGACCGATACGATCTCCAGGCCTTCGGGCACCTGATCGATGATGGTGACGCCATGCGCGTCCACGCACGGGTCGCACCACAGGCAGCGGTAGACGATCTCGTTGCCCGCTTGCGTGATGCCGACGTGGCGCTTGCGCATGACGATGTTGCAGTCGGTGCCGGGGCCGCTGGTCGAATTGGACGCCGTACCTTCGGCGGCCAGGCCGCAGCTGTCGTTGGTGCCCGGCCCGGTCTCGCCTTCGGCATGCGCCGTGTTCTCAAACACCGTGCCGTCGTCGGCATTGCCGTCGACCTCGGCGAAGATCTGATAGGTCTCGGCGCCGCCCGGCGGCAGGTCTCCAACGTCCCACTGCACCGACTGGCCCGACTGCTGATCCGGCGCCGGCAGCGCGTTCTGGTAGGTGACGCCGTCGGGCAGGACATCGCTCAGCACCACGTCGTAGGCCGTGGACGCGCCGGTGTTCCGCACCGTGACCGTGTAGGTGATGATTCCGCCGGCCGGAATCGAGGCCGGATCCGCGCTCTTGTCGACCGCGAGCCGGGCGCGATTGGCCGCTGGCACCGATACGGTCGTCTCTTCCTCGACCTGCGTATCGTCTTCGCCGTCGGCGCTCATCACCGCCGTGTTGGTCAGCACGGTGCAGTCGGCCAGGCCCGCATCGACCGTGGTCGTGATGGTTATGGTTTCGACGTCCCCCGGCAGCAGCGTGCCGAACAGCCAGCGGTTATCGCCGATGTCGGGCGCCGGAACGGCCGACACGAACGTGGTGCGCGGATCGTACGTTTCCCGCACCTCGACGTTGTCCAGAGGCACGTTGCTCGGGTTCGAGATCGTGATCGTGTACGTGAGCGTTCCGCCCGGCTGCACCGAGTCCGGATCATCCGTCTTGGTCAGCGACAGCGTACCCGTGGGCGTGGCGACGTCGGAAGGCTCATCGTCGTCGTTGTCGCTCGGGTCGGGATCGTCCTCGTCGGCGCTGACCTCGACCTCGTTGCAGAGATCCTCGGTGCCGTTGCACGAGCCGTTCTCGAGCGTGCCCGACTCGGACGCATTGGAATCCACCGCCACCGTGACGGTGAAGCTCGCGGATGCCGACGCGGCCATGTCACCGAGGTCGCAGGTGAGCACGCCCGCCGGCGCCTCGATGCACGAGCCGGTGCTGCTGACGAACGTGGTGCTTGGATCCAACGTGTCGACCACCGTGACGTTGCTGGCCTGCTGCGGGCCGGCGTTGGCGACGTTGATCGTGTAGGTGAGGTTGCTGCCCGGGGAGACGCTGCTGCCCGAGTCGGTCTTGTTCACCGACACGTCGGCGCTCGGCGGGACCACGTTGGTCGGCTCGTCCGCCGTGTTGTTGAGCGGGGCCGGGTCAGGTGTGGCCGAATCGACCTCGACCTCGTTGCAGAGGTCGACGCCGGCGGCCGGGCAGCTGCCGTTCTGAGTCGTGCCGGCCGTGGGCGCGCCCGGATCCACGTCGACCGTGACGGTGAAGCTGGTCGAGCCGACGGCGAGATTGCCGAGGTCGCAGGTCAGGGTGCCCGCCGGCGCCTCGACGCATCCGCCGGAGGCGGTATCACTGACGTAGGAGGTGTCGGCGTCGAGCACGTCGGTGACTTCGACGGCGTCTGCCTGGTCAGGACCGGCGTTGGTGACGGTGATGGTGTACGTCACCTGTCCCTCTTCCAGAACCGGATCGCTGCCGACGTCGCTCTTGTCGATCTGAAGGTCGGCCTCCGCCACGATGACGTTGGTGGGCTCGTCGTCGCTGTTGTTGCTCGGGTCAGGATCGACGGTGCTCGTGGCCACGGTGACGTTGTTGCAGATGTCCTCGCTGCCGTTGCACGGGCTGGCCTGCAGCGTGCCGGCGGTGGGGGCGGCCGGATCGACGTTGACGCGCACCTCGATGGTGTGCGACTGGCCGGCCAGCATGGCGCCGAGATCGCAGGTCAGCGTTCCCGGCGGCGATTCGACGCACCCGAAGTCGTCGCTGAGGTAGATGGTGTTGGGGTCCAGCGTGTCGGTGACCACCACGTCCTGCGCGTCGTCGGGCCCCGGGTTGCTGATGACGATTGTATAGAATGCATCGCCACCGATCGCGACGGGGTCGGTGACGTCGGTCTTGGTGATCATGACGTCGGCCTCGGCGGGCTCGACGTCGGTGGGCTCGTCGTCGCTGTTGTTGGCCAGGTTCGTGTCCGTCGTGGAAGCCGAGACCGTGACGTTGTTGCAGAGATCCTCGCTGCCGTCGCACGGGTCGAGCTGCAGCGCGCCGGCCGTCGGCACGCCGGTGGGCGCGAACACGGCCATCGTGAAATTGGCCGTCTGCCCGTTGGCCAGGCTGCCCAGGCTGCAGGTGACGGTTCCGAACGGATCCTCGATGCAGCCTCCCGAGGCGGTGTCCTCGAGATAGAATTCGTTCGGATCCAGGACGTCCACGACTTCGACGTTGTTGGCCGTGTTCGGGCCGTTGTTCGTGACCTGGAAGGTGTAGGTCAGCACGTCGCCTTCGCGGATGGGATCGCTGGCGTCGCTCTTGATGATGGAAAGGTCGGCCGTCACCGCCAGCACGTTGGTCGGCTGCGTAGCCGTGTCGTTCCCGGGCGTCGGGTCCGCGGTGGAGAGGGCCGAGACGACGGCCGTGTTGCAGATGTCGACGCCGGCCGCCGAGCACAGACCGGTCTGCGTCGTGCCCGCGGTCGGCGCGGTGCCGCTGACGAGGACCGTGACCGTGAAGCTCGTCGAGGCGCTGACGCCAAGCGCGCCGAGCTGGCACGTCAGCGTGCCGGCCGGAGCTTCGGTGCAGCCGTTGGGCGCCGTGTCGCTGATGTAGGTGGTGTTGGCATCCAGCGTGTCGGTGACGAACACGTCCGGCGAGGCGTTGGGGCCCGCGTTGCCGACCGTGATCGTGTAGGTGACCAGGCCACCCTGATCGACCGGATCGAACGGAGCGTCCGTCTTCGTGATCGACAGGTTCGCGTTGGGCCGCGGAATGTTCGTCGGCTCCGAGTCCGTGTTGTCGGTCTGCTCGGTGTCCTTGCAGTCGGAGCCGTAGGTGGCGACGATCCGGTTGCACAGGTCCTCGGCGCCCGTGCACGGGCCGGTGGACACGGTCGTGTTGGCCGTCGGTGCCGTGGGGCTGACGCTGACGGTGATGTTGCGCGTACGGGACTGGCCGGCCGGCAGGGAGGAGTAGTGGCAGGTGACGAAGCCACCGGCGGCGGAGCATCCGCTCGGGAACGTGTCGCTCACATACGTCGTGTTCGGATCGAGCTGGTCGCGGATGATGATGTCGGCGGCGTTGTCGGGGCCGTTGTTCGTCACCGTGATCGCGTAGGTGAGCGTGCCGCCGGCCGTGGTGGGATCGGCCAGATCGGCCTTGGCGATGCTCAAATCGCAGACCCTCGTGATTGCCGAAACATCGGTCGGCTCGTCGGAGGTGTTGTTGCCCGGCGTCGGGTCGGTCTGGTCCGCGTCGACGGTGGCGACGTTGCAGAGATCCTCGGTGCCGTTGCACGGGCTGACCTGCAGCGTTCCGGCGGTTGGCGCCGTGCCGGAAATCTGCGTGGCGATCGAGAAGGTGGTGCTGGCGCCCACGGCCAGAGTGCCGAGGTCGCACGTCAGGGTTCCGACCGGCGCCTGCGTGCACGGCACGG
The DNA here is from genome assembly GCA_035626395.1 of Candidatus Limnocylindrales bacterium. Taxonomy (NCBI): domain Bacteria; kingdom Bacillati; phylum Chloroflexota; class Candidatus Limnocylindria; order Candidatus Limnocylindrales; species Candidatus Limnocylindrales bacterium. Next base: position 676,090 of record DASPNR010000042.1, read on the forward strand.
TCGCCGACGCGAACGTCGTATCGGTATCGAGCACATCGGTGACGGTGACATTGGTGGCCACATCGGGCCCGGCGTTGGTCACCGTCATCGTGTAGGTGAGCGAGCCTCCCTGCACGTTGGGATCGTCCGCGACCAGGTCGCTCTTGGTGATGGAGAGATCGGCCAGCGCCTGCGCGCCGCCGCGGACGAACTGGATCTCCTCGGTGGCCGCATGCAGGCCGCACGTGTCGTTGGTGCCCCCGCCGGTGTTGCCGTCGACGTTGACCTGGTTCTGCAGGATGGTCGCCGTCAGCAGCGAGCTGTCGACGGTGGCGGTGACGGTGATGCTCCCCGATGCGCCGGGGGCGAGGTTTCCGAGGTTCCACGTGTACACGGGAGCCGCCGAGGTGGCAGGGGCAGGGACGGCCGACACGAAGGAAAGGCCGTCGCCGAGCGTGTCGGTCAGGACGGTGTTGTAGGACGTGGCCTGACCCGCGTTCTCGTAATTGATGGTGTAGACGACGTTGGCGCCGGCACCGACCTCGGGGTCCGGCACGCCCGTCTTGGTCACGCGCAGCAGCGCGCTGCCGGGCTGGTCCACCGCGACGTTGGTCAGCACCTCGGCGTAGTTGAACATGCCGGGGGGATCGCCGGGCTGATCGTTGGCGGCCGACACGTCGTCGTTGATGGTGGCGCGGTTGAGCAGCATGTCGCAGTCGTTGAGGTCGGCGTCGACCGTGAGCTGGATCGTGATGACGCCGTAATCGCCCGGCGCCAGCGTGCCGATGGTCCAGTGATTGTCGCCGGCGTCGGGCGCGGGCACCGCGCTGACGAAGGTGGTGCGCGGATCGTAGGTCTCGTTGATCTCGACGCCGGTGTACGTCTGCGAGGTGCTGTTGTTGCCGTACTCGATGATGCAGGTGAGCGTCCCGCCCGGGGTCACCGCGTCGAAGTCGCAGTGCTTGTTGAACTGGATGTGCTCGAGCGGCGGATCCGTCGTGATGTTGACGGTGTCGACGCCGACGTCGGCGTTGTAGTGGTAGCTGGAGCCGGAGAAGTCGTAGATCGTTTCGATGACGCTGGTCGATCCGGCCGAGAGGAACTTGATGCTGTAGATCGTCTGGAGGTCGCCGCCCGCCTTGCCCGACCCGTACTGGATCGGGCCCTTGCAGGAACGGTAGGTGCCCGTCGGAGGCGTGGGACCGATGGCATCGTCCCAGCCGCACGCGTCGGCGTACACCCGGTCATTGGTCGCGCCCGGCGGAGCCGTGTAGGTGACGTCCACTTCCATCACCTGGAAGAGCAGGTTCGAGAAGTTCAGGAACGAGGAGATCTGCTCGTAGCCCTGCGTGGCCGTGTCCGACAGCACCGTGTAGTTGACGATCTGTCCGACGTACACTTCGGTCGGGCCGATCACGCTCAGAACGTCGTTGCGGTTCTGCGAGATGAGATGCTCGACGTAGAGCTCGCGCGGCGTGGGCGTGCTGATGGTGGCGTGATTGCTCGCCGACACCTCGATGTGGAACTGGCGCGTGGTGTCGTACGCCAGCGGGGTGCGCTTGACGCGCAGCAGGAAGTAGAAGTCCTGACAGGCACCGGGAAGCAGGAACGGCTGGGTGAGCTGATCCGTGCCTTTCGGCGAGATGTCGACGTAGGGGTTGGCGGTGTCGAAGACATAGTCGACGACGATGTCGTTGGCGGCATCGGGCCCCGTGTTGCAGACGCGGGCGCCGGACAGGAATTCGTCGGGGCCCTGCAACACCGGGTTGTTGCTGTCCAGGCCGATGACGTGCCACGTCAGCATCTCCATGCTGAGGCTGGGCTGCGCATGCGACTGCGACGGTGCTGCGAAAAGGAAGGCCGCGACCGCGGCGGCCATCGAGATCGTTGCGAGGCGCAGGGCCGGTCGCGTGCGAACACCATCACCGAGGCCCAGGCGGCCGCCGCGAAAAGAAAAGAACATGTTGCTAACCCCCGTCGCACCGCTCCGGCGTCCCACCTCGAGCAGCGCGAAATTCCGGCTCTTTTACACGTTCCGCCGCGCTCACCCAACCATATATCGCGATCGATCCGCGTCATTGCAGAGCGAGCCGAAGACGCGCCATCCCCGTCGCGGCTTCCTTTGGCCTTTCTAAGCGGCCGCTGCAGCCTCGTCGTCAGAAGATTGCGTAGCCGCCGTCGACGCGCAGAGTATCGCCGGTATGAAAATCCGAAGCGTGGGAAGCGAGATAGACGGCAATGCCCTCGAAGTCCTCGGGCCTGCCCCAGCGCCGGGCCGGAGTGCGATGCACGACCGTCTCGCTGAGCTTCTCCCATGCCCGCGCCGTCTCGGTCATGTCGGTCTCGATCCATCCCGGCAGGATCGCGTTGGCCTGGATGCCGTCGCGCGCGCACTCGACCGCCAGCGAGCGGACCAGCGCACAGATCCCGGCCTTGCTCGCCGAATAATGCGCCTGCCGCGGCATGCCGTGCAGCGATCCGATCGATGCCACGGCGATGAGCTTGCCGCCGCCTCCGCGGGCCCGCATGTGACGGATCGCCTCACGGAACGTCAGGAAGGCTCCGGTCAGATTGATGCCGGTAACGCTGTCCCAATCTGAGACGGTCATGTCGGTGAAGGCGACGGCCCTGCCGACGCCGGCATTGGCGAAGCAGGAGTCGACCCGACCGAAGCGCTCGAGCGTCTCCTTCATCGCGCGGACGACCTGCGCTTCGTCGGCGACGTCGACGGGGAAGGCGGCTGCCGGTGCACCCAGCGCATCGAGGTCGGCCACGGCGCGGGCGTTCTTCTCGAGGTTTCGGCCCCAGACGGCAATGCTCGCGCCGGCCTTGGCCAGGCCGCGGGCCATGCCCAGGCCGATGCCTCCGTTGCCGCCGGTGACCACGGCGACGTGACCACGAAGATTGAACAGCATGCCGCGGCTTCTAGCGTGGCCGTGGCCCTGCTCCAACAACGCGCCGCGTGGCCTTCGCGGCGGCTTTTTGACAGGCTCGACGGCGATGACGGCGCCAGCTCACGAACAGGGGACGAAAGCGGCGCTGGTCCTCGTCGATCACGGCAGCCGCTGCGCCCAGGCCAATTCCGTCGTCGAGGACTGTGCCCGCAGCCTGGCGGAGAACGGCCGAGGCCGCTACGTCGGCGTCTACGCGGCACACATGGAGCTGGCCGCGCCCAGCATCGAGCAGGCGTTCGAGGCTGCGGCCGCTGCCGGCGCCGAGCTGGTCGTCGTGGTCCTGTTCTTCCTGGCGCCGGGCCGCCATTCCTCCCAGGACGTGCCGCGACTGGCCGCCGAGGCGGCCGCGCGGCATCCGGGCCTGCGCCATGTCATCACGAGACCTCTGGGCCCCGATCCCGTTCTGGACGATCTGGTCCTGCTACGGGTGCGCGAGGCGCTGGCTGCCGGCCCCCTCGACCGCTAAAACCCTGGGGAAGCCTTCGCACGATTTCCCGTATCCCGTCCAAGGAGACTGCCGGTGAAGTTCGCTACCGCCCTGGCCTTCAACGACCCTCTGCACTTCTGCGAGATGGCCAGGACGGCTGATGAAGCCGGCTGGGACTGGTTCGCCGTCTCCGACCACATCGTCTTTCCCGAGAACATCCGCAGCGCCTATCCGTACGCCAAGGATGGCAAACCGTACTGGGCGAGCTCGACGCCCTGGCCCGACCCGTGGACGGCCATCGCGGCCATGGCCGCGGTGACCACACGCCTGCGCTTCATGACCAACGTCTACATTCTGCCCGCCCGCAACCCGGTGCTGGTGGCCAAGCAGGTCGGCACTGTCGCCTACATGTCCGGAGAGCGGGTTGCCGTGGGCGTGGGCACCGGTTGGATGGAGGAGGAATTCGAGCTTCTCGGCCAGGACTTTCGCGCGCGCGGCAAGCGCATGAACGAGCAGATCGAGATCCTGCGCAAGCTGTGGAAGGGCGGAATGGTCGAGCACCATGGCGAGCGTTACGGCTTCGACAGGCTCGAGCTGAGCCCGGTTCCCCGTTCGCCCGTGCCGATCTATATCGGCGGGGTCAGCGACGCCGCCATGAAGCGGGCCGCACGCATCGGCGATGGCTGGATCGCGGTCCAGCACACCGCCGACGAGATTCATCAGATGCTCGGCCGCATCCAGGCACTGCGACGCGAGTACGGGACCGAGTCGCGGCCTTTCGAGGCGGTGGTCGCCTGCACCGACGTCTTCGACGTCGACGGCTACCGGCGGCTCGAGGACATGGGTGTGGGCACTCTCACGACCGCTCCCTGGGTGCTTTACGGAGCCGATCCGGGCTCGCTCGTGGAGAAGCAGGACGCTCTGAAGCGCTTCGCCGAAGACGTGATCCAAAAGATGCGATAACCTCGGAGGCGGCAAGGGGGAACGGTGGTCCGCGCCGCGGGGGCCAGGGCGGACCCGCGATTGCCGGAATGAATAGGGCTTAGGGAGAAACGCGCGGCCAGCGCCGCGCGGGTTTCGGGGCGGAGCAATGGAAGCGACGAAAGCCAAACGCACGCGGCGCACGGCCGAAGATGCCAAGCGCGTGATTCTGGATGCCGCCGAGAAGCGGCTGCGCGAGTCGGGGCCGGCCGGCATCAAGCTGCAGGAGATCGCTGCCGACGTCGGCGTTTCCCATCCAGCCATCCTTCATCACTTCGGCAGCCGCGACGGCCTGATGGAGGCCGTTGTCCGCCGTGCGCTGATCTCGCTGCGCAACACCATCCTGGACCAGGTCCGCAAGCAGATGACGCGCGAGGTGGACCTGCCGGCGATTCTCGACCTCGTTTTCGGCATCGTGGCCGAGCGCGGCCACGCCCGCCTCATCGCCTGGCTGATCCTGGAAGGCACCGGACTGCGCGACGACACCCGCTACATGCGCGGGCTGGCCGAGGCCGCTCACGTCCGCATGATCCAGGGCGGCTGGACCGAGGACCGGGACTTCGCGTTCGAAGACATGCTCTTCACCGTGATGCTGGTGGGCATGGCCGCGCTCGGGGCCGGCGTATCGGGCGAGGTCATGCGGTACAGCGCCGGCCTCGAGAACGATGCCGATGCGGAAGCGCGCTTCCGCCGCTGGTTCAGCGCCGTGCTGGCCCGCTATCTGGCCGGGGAAAAGGAGTTCGTGCTTCCGCTGCCGGAGATTCCGGCCAATCGCTGACCATCCTCGCGGAAATCCCCGGCGCGCCTGGCGGCGAATCGCCGGCGCGCCTGCTCGCATCGCACTTCACTCGGCTTCGCCGCCGTCGAGCCACAGCAGCGAGTGCGGCGCGACGGTTCGTCCTTGCACCTTCACGGCCGCATCGGCGGCATTGATCGCCACGCGACGTCCCTGCGGCGTCTTCCACAGCACCGGAACGTGCTGATCGCAGCGCCCGAGGAAATGATCGACGATCGCGTTGGCCAGCGATGCCGGCGGCCGCGGTGGATACGGCGACTGCGGCCGTGAGGCCATGCCGCAAAGAGCCATATCCGCCAAGGCCGGCTCCATGCCCCACGAACGTCGCTGCGGCGGCAGACGCGTCAGGTCGTCGGAGAGGAAGAGCGCGCCGCCGGCGAGAGCGGCGACGGCGGCGCCCGCTTCGACTTCGTTGCGCGCAAGCCCGCGCAGCAGCACCGGATCGGCATCGCACAGGGTGGCGTAGCCGGCTGGCCAGCGGGCCGCGATGCTGCGCGCCTGGTTGGCGATGAACGGCCAGCTCGGGCCGAGCTCGTTGTCGCCGATTTTCTCGAGCGCGATGTCGAAGCCGATGCGCCAGCCGTCGGCGTAGGCAAAGGTGCCGAGCATCGGCGCGCCCACCGCCAGGAAGAACGTGTCGCCGGCAGCCTGCCTCAGGATCCGCATGGCGCGAGCGTACGCTTCCATGCCGGTGACATCGCGTGCGCGCCGTCCTTCGAAGGTGCCGGCGAAGAGAAAATCGAGCTTCAGATAGCGGCAGCCCTGTGCCAGCACGTCCTCGATGACGTCGTGCAGATGGGCGGCGGCCTCCTCGTGGGTGACATCGAGGATTCGCATGCGGCCGCGCTTGGCGTGCAGGTAGTCGGCGCCCTGCACGAACCACTGCGGATGCTCGCGAGCGACGTGGCTGCTCTCGTGCGCGAGCAGCGGCGCCATCCAGAGCCCGGGCACGAACCCGTCCGACTCCAGCCTCGCGAAGAGACCGGAGAGGCCGGAGGGAAACTTCCCGTTGGCGCTCCAGTCTCCCCAGCACTGCTGCCATCCATCGTCGACGACGACGTGGAGGCGCGCGGCTCGCGGGCCGACCACCGGCTCGAGCATTGCGCGCGCCAGCCGCGCGTTCTCGAGCACGAGCCGCTCCTCGACGCCGTCGTCCCACAGGCCGTACCACGAGTTCCAGCCCGCGCGCGCTTCCTGAGCGTGCGCCGCGCGACGCGAGGGAAGGCTGCGGCCATAGCGCTCGAGCATCGCATGCAGGTCGGCGCCGGCATCGATGCACAGACATTCCGACCACAGCGTCTGGCCCTCAGCCATGTGGATCCGCTCGCCGCTGCCGCCGCTGACGATGCGAATGCCGATCGTGTCCGCGGCGCCCTGCCACACGCTCATCCAGGACCGGAAGCGGTCGGCCGTCAGTGCGGCCGCAAAGACGGAGCACGCATCGCTTCCTGCCCACGTCATCCACCAGGACATCTCGCTGCCCTCGCGCACGACCTCGGCGTCGCCGCGCGCCATCAGCGCGCGTTGCACAGCCGCGACATCGGGCTCGCCTGCCAGCGCGAGGACGCCCGTCTGTGACCAGGAATGGAAGCCGTTGGAGAGCCAGGCCGCGGCGCCGGGCACATGCCCACTGCCTTCCAGCCCCAGCGCCTCGACGGTGCACGGCGCCGCCGCATCGAAGCGCAGCGCCACGAGCGCGCCCTCGATGTGCAGCGTCACATCGCCTTGGCCGGGGACGCGCATACCCGCGCCGTCACTGATGGGGGCAGCGCGCTCGACACCGACGCGGTGCCAGACGCCGTCGATGCACGCCACCGGCGCCAGCGTCACGCGCACACCGGTTGCCGGATCGTGCACGGTCAGGCCCTCGGGCCCCCACATCGATTTGCCGCCGGCGCGCAGCGGCGCCGCGGCCGGCAAGCCCGCGCGTTCCGCCAGGCTCATCGCGGGCCGCAGTGGCTGGACGAGCCGGATGCGGGCGAGTGCCGGAGCGAACTCACTTGATCGCGACCGGATTGACCGGCGAGCCGATGCCGCCCGTGACCTTCAGCGGCGGTGCGCACAGCAGGAACTCCCAGCAGCCGTCGGCCGCGCAGTCGGCGGCGAGCACGTCGAGGTCGAACATCTCGCCGAAGGGCATTCCCATGTCGCGGATGCACAGGAGGTGGACCGGGTAGAGCAGGGCAGGATCCTCGCACGGCATGACTTCGACGGCCGTCGTGTCCGAGCAGACCGCGGCCAGATCGTGGCGGCGGATCCATTCCACGGCCTCCAGGCCGATACCCGGGCCCTGCCACAGATATGTCTCGCGATCGCCGTCCTGCTTGAAGACGCCGAGGTGGCCGGTGCGCAGGACCAGGATGTCGCCGGGCAGGAGCGAGACGCCCTGGGCTGCGAGCGCGTCGTCGATTTCGGCGCTCGTGATGACGCTGCCGGGCGGCACCCGCTCCAGCCCGCGATGGCGTGCGACGTCGACGAGCACGCCGCGCGAGGCGATGCCCTGTACCGCCAGCTTGTCGATGCCGTTGCGCGTCGTGCCCGAGGCGCTCAGTGCCGTTGCGGCATCGAAGCCGTTGTAGAGCTTCCCGTCGTAGTGCACGTGCGCCAGGCTGTCCCACTGCGTGGCCGTCTGCAGCGGCAGCGACAGCACGTCGTCGGAGTAGTGAAAGCCGCGCGGGTCGTCGCCGATCTGCACGCCGATGGCGGTCATGTAGTGCTGAGGGTTGAACCGCCCGACCACCGTTCCGGTCTGCGGCCCTTCGGCGCCGAGCGACAACCCGAGGTTGAACACCTCGCCGCGACGCACGCACGCGGAGCCGCGCCGGACGACCTCGGGCGTGATCAGGTTCAGCGTTCCGCGCTCGTCGTCGGCGCCCCAGCGCCCCCAGTTCGAAACCCTCTCGGCGATGGCCCGGACTCGATGCATCATCGTGCTCGCATGGAGATGAGGACAGGCGGCTTCACCGGCGGAGCCGAAGAAGCGCCGGCCGCGCTAGTAGTGGAACTCGGGCAGGACCTTGGTGGCGAACAGCTCGAGCTGCTCGGCCTGGACCTGCCAGGGAACCGTGCCCTGGTAGAAGAAGTTCCAAGAGATCCATTCCAGATCGCCGTCACCGTGGCACTTGACCAGCCTGGCGAGCTGGGACTTCACGTCGTCCACCGTGCCGCAAAGCTGGTAGCCGCGCTCGATCATGCGCTTGGTGGCCGCTGCGGCGTCCTTGAACACCAGCGGCCGCACCGACGCATCGTCCTCGGGTGTGCGGAAGACCTCGCCGAAGCCGAACAGGTTGAAGTAGTAGTGATACTCGTACCCGGTGGTCTGCGCCGCCAGCTCGAAGGCCTCGTCGAACGTCTTCCCGATCGTGATGGCGCGCACGGCGCCGAGCCGCTCTCCGAGCCGGAGATCGTGCCCGGCCTTGTTGGCCTCGCTCTGGTATAGCTTGGCCCAGCGCAGGAATCCTTCCGGCGAGGCCTCGAACACCCACGGCATGATGCCGCGACGGGCACAGTCGATGAGCGATTTCTCCGAAAGCGTGAACGGCGCCCACACCGGAGGATGCGGCCGCTGATACGGAGCCGGCACCACGCCGATCTTGCGGATGACGTTGTTGTCGTCGATTTCGCCCTCGGCACCGAACTCGCGCGTCCAGTGCGGCGCCGCCCAGCCCTCGATGCCTTCGTGCGGATACGGAACCTTGTAGTGCTGGCCGTCGTAGTCGAAGCAGTCCTCCTTCCACGCCTTCAGCACGATCTCGAGCTTCTCGTCGTAGACGTCGCGGTTGGCGGTGTCGCCCTTGTCGCCCTGGCCGGTGGCGGATTCGGCGCCCTGGCCGAGCACCTTCATCCACTTCTTCTGGTAGCCGCGCGCGAACGCCACGCACACGCGGCCTTTGGTCAGCTGATCCAGGATCGCGATGTCCTCGGCGACGCGGATCGGGTCGGCAGTCGGCAGCACGATCGACATCGGCGCGAACTTGATGTTCTTCGTGCGCGCCGCGAAGTCCGCGTACAGCAGCGTCGGATTGACCGACACCTCCCCGCCTTCGGTATGGAAGTGGTGCTCGGTGGTCGAGAATGCGTCGATGCCCAGCTCGTCGCCCATCATCGCCAGATTGCGCAGTTCCTCCAGCATCATCTGGTAGCGCTCGGTGTTGCGGCCGATCGGACGCAGCCGGCCGCGTTCCTCGTGCGTGGCGGGAATGGTGGGCATGGCAAAGAGATCGACTTTCACGGGAAGCTCCTATCCTTCGAAGGGTTTGCCGAAGGGGGCGTAGGGGTCGCCGGGAATCTGGACCAGCTCGATGAGCGTCGCATCGGGATCGGTCACGAACACGAGGCGCGAGCGGAACTCGGGGTAATCCGTCAGCGTATCTTCGAGCACGTTGACGCCGGCCGCCCGCATCGCCGCCAGCGTCGCATCCAGATCGTCGACGCGCAGCATGAGCGCGGCCATGCCGACCTCATCCATCGAGCGAGGCTGGTGGCGCGTCGCAGGCGCCGGATGCCGGTACTCGAACAGCGCCAAACGCACGCCGTCGCGCTCCAGAAACACGGTGGTCTGATCGACGTCCTTCAGGCGCAGCAGCCGGTCGGCGTCCGCGCCCTTGACGTCCACCTTGGTCAGCGTGCGGAAGCCCAGCAGGTCTCGGTAGAAGGGAATCGATGCGGCCAGGCTGGTGACGCAGATTCCCAGATGTCCGAAGCGCAGAACGGCCATCGACGTGCCCGCCTCAGGCGGCAGCGAAGCGCTCGCGCAGCCAGCCGGTGACGATTGCCATCGCTTCGTCGCGACCCTTGGCTGCGGGCTTGCACTTCGGCGGCAGGCCCAGGTGGTCGCCGTCGACGTAGTGGATGAGCTTGTCGGACGCTCCGCTCTCGCGGTGAATGGCTTCCAGGTCCGGAATGAACACGACGTTGTCGCTGGTGTAGCTGATGACCAGCGTCGGCACCTGCACCTTGGGAATGCACTGCAGCGTGTTGGCGCGCGAGGACAGGCCCGACCACGTCGACAGCCAGGCGCGCGGCGTCTGGTACTTCCCGAAACCGGCTTCGATGTAGTTGAAGAGGTCGGGACGCGGCGAGAAGAACGAGCCGTAGTCGCGCTCGGAGGCGTGGATCGACATGTCGGTGTAGGCGGGGTTGGCCTCGGTGCGATGGATCTCCATGTAGCGGCCCACCAGGGCCCGGCGCCACACGAACTCCTTCTGCTTGAGCGAGAGGCCCTCGAAGTTCTCATCGGCCATCTCGCGCTGGAAGTGCCGCTGGACGTCCATGCAGTTGCGCGCGATCGCGTCGATGCGCGCCACGCGGTGGCGCTGCGCCGCGCGGTAGCGTGTCAGAAACTCGGCGCTGTACGTGCTCGACTGGCTCGGCTCGGCAAAGCCGTTGTCGGGGTTGTACATGTCGAGCTCGCTGTCGATGGACAGCGCGTCCTCCTCGTGCGTCAGCGACGGATCGATGCACGTCAGCATCAGGCAGCCCTGGCCGAGATGGGTCGCGAGCTGGATCAGGCCGTCGGCCTCCGGGAGCGTGAACGCGTTCAGATCGTAGGGGTCGCCCGCCGCGGTCGTGGTCAGTCGCGCCGGCGGCGGCGTCGACGCCTGCGACTGGTAGAACGTGTAGAGCGCGCCGCCGCCGCTGTTGCCCAGGAGCACGACGTGCTCGAAGCCGCGCTTCTTGAGCTCGAGGATGCCGGCGGCGACGTCGCAGATCAGCGTCTCGTGGACGAGGGCGATGTCGTTGTTGACGGCACGGCCGGCCTGACCGAAGGCGGCGTAGCCTTCCTCGAGCAGATACGGGATCGCGTAGTGCCGGCTCATGTCGCCGCGCGGGTGCATCATGCAGACGACGGTGCGCTCGCCGCCGCGGCTGTAGAGGACGCCATGCGATTCGCCGCGGTCCTGTGCGATCAGCGGGATGTTCTCGACATTGGTGCCCGACGGCAGGCGATCGAAGGACCAAAGGCTAGGCCCGAGCTGCGTGTAGCGGAGAAGCTGGATGGCCATCGGCAAGCCTCGTGGGGAGCGGCGGCGCGGCGGCGCTAGCCGTCGCGCTTCCCGCTGATCAGCTGCACGTCGCTGCGCAGCGCGGCACGCGCCTCGGGCGCGATGGTCAATGGGCGGACCGCATCGATATTGACCGCCTGCAGATCGTAATAGCTGATCGCGTCCCAATGCTGCTCGGCCATCGCGCGGGCCTGCTCGCCGGGGCCGTGCACCGCGCCGCGCGGATGCACCATGAACGTGGCCTTGAGCATCGGGGCGCCCATCATCGTTCCGTCGTGCAGGAAGCCGATCTCGTCGTAGTCCATGTTGCGGTGGTAGTAGGGAAGGCGCGAGACACCGCGCTCCATCTCGGCGGGGCGCGGGACGAAGTTGCAGACGACGAAGCCGGGGCCCTGGAACAAAGCGAACGCGGTGGGCGGCACGTGGTTGCGGTCGCTGACGACCGCCCGGAAGTCGAGGTTGTGGAAGCGGAACGGGAACAGGTCCCCCTTCCAGCCCACGACGTCCAGCGGGTGATGATCGTAGAAGAACGACGTGATCATGCCGCAGCGCTTGACGCGCACCTCGTATTCCCTGCGGCCGTCACCATCGTAGGCCTTGGGCTCGGGTGCCTCGATGACCGTCGGATCGTAGGGATTGTGGCGACCGAGCAGGGTGTGCTCGGCCAGCGCGATCTCGCCGGTGCATTCGATGTGCAGGAAGTAGTTGTCGCGCGTCTCGGGCACCAGGCGGTACGTGACGCCCTTGGGCAGGACGATGTAGTGGCCGGGCCGGAACTCGAGCGGTCCGAACTCGGTCTCCATGACGCCGGTGCCGCGGTGGACGAACCACAGCTCGTCGCCGTCGGCGTTGCGCAGCCAGAACGGCATCGGTTCGCTCCGCCGCGAGACGGAGATGGTGAGGTCGTCGTTGTAGAAGCAGCGCGTCAGCCCGCCGCAGGGATCGGTGCGGTCGCTGGCATCGATGATGGAGCCGTCGACGTCCATCGGCGCGAAGTCCCCTTCGACGCGTGTCCACGCCGTCGGCTCGTGCAGCCGGTAGACTTCGGCCGCACGGCCCTGAAAGCCGCCGCGCCCGATCTCCTCTTCCTTCAGGCCCTCGGGCACCTGCACGTGCGCCTGGCGAGGATAGCGCCCCTTGGCGAGATGAATCCAGGATTTCATGCGCTGGCCTTCATGCGAACAGCGTCCGTTGCGCGTAGAGCGTATCGACGTATTCCTTGACGCCCCTGATCTTCCCGCCGCCGATCTCGAACAGGAAGTGGTAATAGTTGTCGTAGGGAGCGCCCTTGGCGGTGGTGGCCTGGATGCGGACCTCGGCGGCAACCTTGCTGTCGTCGGCGACCATTCCGAGGATTTCGATCTTCATCGGCTGTGGCGCGTACAGCGAGACGCCCTTTCCGAACATGCCGAGCACCTCGTCCTTGCCGCGATAGGTGCCGGCCATGGGGGAGGAGGGCGGCACCCACCATGTGACGTCGTCGGCGAAGCTGCCGACCACCTTTTCGGTATTGCCCGCGCTGACGGCCTCGAAGTACTCGCGAATGAACTGCTTGTTGGCGTCGGCTCCCATCGTGCTCCTTGCAGATCCTCAGAGACGGGTTTAGCAGGGGTCGGGCCGCGAGATGGCCGGCAACGCTCGACGCGGCTCGCAGGGTCCCAGCCTGTCCGTTACGCCGCCGCGATGGTCGTCGCGACGGCAACCTCTGGATGGGCCGATGCTAACCTGACGCAGCCCGCCGAAGCAAGAACACGTTCTACTCGGGAGGCCTCCTCATGTCGGACATGCCCAAAGCCTTTCACCTTACGCCGCAGATCCAGCGTTACGTCGTCGAGCACAGCAAGGCGCCGGACGAGGTGCAGCGGTCGCTGATCGAAGAAACCGAAGCCCTCGGCTTCGTCTCGATCATGCAGATCGCGCCGGAGCAGGGCGCGTTCATGGAGCAGCTCGCACGCGCTCTCGGCGTCCGCCACGCCATCGAAGTAGGAACCTTCACTGGCTACTCCGCGCTCTGCGTGGCCCGCGCCCTTCCCGAAGGCGGGAAACTGATCTGCTGCGACATCAACGAGGAGTGGACGTCGATCGGACGACGGCATTGGCAGCGGGCGGGGGTGGCCGACAAGATCGACCTGCGCCTGGGCCCGGCTGCCGAGACGCTGGCGGCGCTTCCGGCCGATGCGGTCTTCGACCTGGCGTTCATCGATGCCGACAAGGGCGGATACAAGACCTACTACGAGGAGATCCTGAAGCGCCTCAAGCCCGGCGGCGTGATCCTGGTCGACAACGTGCTGTGGATGGGGTCGGTGGTCGATCCCGACAACACCGCCGAAGACACCATCGCCATCCGTGAGTTCAACGACTTCGTCGCCGGCGACTCTCGCGTCGAGGTCGCCATCCTGACCATCGGCGACGGCCTGTCGTTCATTCGCAAGAAAGGCTGAGGCAAAGCAGCGCCATGGCCATCGTTCGTTCGGGCGCGACCAGTGCGCAGGGCCGCCGCGTCCTGTCCCTCTCCAATCCCGCCACCGGCGAGGCGATCGACAGCATCGAGGTTGCCACGGCCGCCGACGTGCAGTCGGCGCTGGAAACGGCGCGCCGCGCGCAAGCCGCGTGGGGTGCGAGGCCGCCGGCCGAGCGCGGCGCGGTGCTCGAGCGGGCTGCACGCATCCTGGCCGGCCGCCACGAGCAGTTCGCGGACGTCATCGTGCGCGAGAGCGGCAAGCCGCGCCTGGAAGCGCTGTTCATGGAGGTGCTTCCGGGTTGCGACGTGCTGCAGTACTGGGGCAAGCGCGCGCCGCGCATCCTGGCGCCCGAGAAGAAGCGCATGCATCTGCTCGGCCTGCAGAAGAAGCTTCGCATCCTGTACCGGCCGCTCGGCGTCGTCGGCATCATCACGCCGTGGAACGGGCCTTTCGTGCTGGCGATCAATCCGGTGGCGCAGGCGCTGGTCGCCGGCAACGCCGTGCTGCTCAAGCCTTCGGAGGTCTCGCCGAAATCCAGCGGGCAGGTGCTCGACCTCTTCCGCGAGGCGGGGCTTCCCGAGGGAGTGCTGCAGGTCCTGTACGGCGACGGCGAGACCGGCGCCGCACTGGTGGAGGCGGGCTGCGACAAGATCTCCTTTACCGGCAGCGTCGGAACCGGTCGCAAGGTGGGCGAGAGCTGCGGTCGCAACCTGATTCCGTGCACGCTCGAGCTCGGCGGCAAGGACGCGATGATCGTGTGCGCGGACGCCGATCTTGAACGCGCCGCCAATGGCGCCGTCTTCGGCTGCTTCCTCAATGCCGGGCAGGTGTGCATGTCGGTGGAGCGCGTCTACGTGGCCGAGGCCGTGGCGCAGGCTTTCATCGACAAGGTCGTGGCCAAGGTGAAGAGCCTGCGGCAGGGAAGCGGTGGCGAGTTCGACGTGGGACCGCTGTTCTGGGAGCCGCAGCTGTCGGTGGTGGAGCGGCACGTCGAGGATGCGCGCAGCAAGGGAGCGCGCATCCTGACCGGAGGCCGGCGCAACCAGACGCTGCCTGGGCTGTTCTACGAGCCGACCGTGCTCGTCGACGTCAGCGACGAGATGGCGGTGATGAAGGAAGAGACCTTCGGACCGGTGCTGCCCATCGTCGTCGTCCGTGACGAAGAGGAGGCCATCGCGCGCGCCAACGCCGGTGCCTACGGCCTGAGCGCCAGCGTATGGTCCAAGGACCGCGAGCGCGCGGTGTGCATCGCCGCGCGTCTTTGCGCGGGCTCGGTCTGCATCAATGATCACGGCGTGACCTACGGCGCGACCGAGGCTCCGTTCGGCGGGCTCAAGGCCAGCGGCGTCGGCCAGGTCAACGGGGTGGCCGGGCCGCGCAGCTTCTGTCATGCCCAGCCGATCCTGATCGATCGCATCGCCCCGGCCAGCGAGCAGGTCTGGTATCCATACACGCCCGCCAAGGAGAAGCAGATTCGCGCGACGATGCGGTGGGTGTGGGGGACCTCGCTCGGCCGCTGGATCTCCTGACGCCGTTCGGCGGCGTCAGGATCGTCGCCCGGATTGCGCGGCCGCGATGGTACGAGAACGCACTGCGGCTGCGGCTGCGGCAATCCGCGCCCGATTCGCCGATGGAGTGAACGAAGCGCTCGCGCAGCAGGTTCGAGGCGGCGGGACTGCACGCGCGGCGGCGAGGCTTCACTGCCGCCGCAGCCCTGCCGGTCGCCGCAGCTACCGGCAGACCAGCCGCGCGGCATCGCCGCTGCACGCGGGTCTGGCCTCACCCGGACCGTTCCATTGTGCCGAAGCGCATTCGGAGTCGCTGCCGAACGTGACGCTGGCCTGCACTGCATCCGCCGAAGGCAACGTCGTCGCCGGGCCCGCGCCGCGCACCTTGAGCTGCAGCCGCCCCGGCTCGGACCCCGATCCGTTCTTGATGCGAATGCTGGTGATGCCGGCGACGGCGCCGGCGGCATTCTCGTAGATCCACCCCGAGCTCTTGAGCGTCCAGCCGGCGCCGCCGGGAATCGTCGCATCCACGAGATCGTCGATGACGATGCGCACGCCATGGACCGTCGGATCGACCGCATCAAAAGGCTCGGGCAGCACCGCCGCTCCGCTCAGCACCAACCGAAACGGCGCGGCCGATGCCCGCAGCCGCGCGCGCTGCAACGGAATGCCGCTCGTGCATGCGTCGCCGCCGCCGCCGCCGCTCGCCCATTCCTGCAGCAGCGACCGCAACGCGAGCGGCTCGTTCTGCGGCTCGCCCTGGCCGTTCTGCGCGGCCGTGTTGCTGCCGTGGCAGTTGGCGCACACGCGGATCTCGCCGGATTGGAAGCTGATCCAGTTGCGCTCGCGCACGATGCCGTCGCCGTCGCTGTCGGTGAGCTGCCAGGTCAGCGCGCGGCGGGCGGGAACGATCGCGGCCATTGATCCGTCCGGCGCCAGCTTGACGGCTCCCGACGGCGAGCCCGGGCTTTGCGAGACGTAGGGACCGTGCATCGGCCGCGCCAGCAGGCGCCGTCCGGCCGACGGAGAGTCGATGCCGCCATAGCCGCGCAGATAGTCGCCCTGGAAGATCTGGAAGTGTGCGACCTCGTAGATCGTGCCGCCGGCCCCGAGCGTCTGCGTCCCGCCCGGCACGGCAAGGTTGAAGGGCTGCTGCAGGTCGCCGCGGTCGCGCATGGTGACGTCGCGGCTGACGATCAGCGCGAGCTCGTGCTGGCGCAGGTAGTCGCGGAACTCCTCGACGTCCACGCCTTCGTCGGCGAATACGGCCGCTTCGATCGCCGGCAGCACCGATTGGCGCGGCGGCGGAACCGGCCGCGCTACGACCTCGACCGGATCGAGCTCCCACAGCGGGCCGTGGTAGGTGGCCAGCGAATCGGGCGTCCACCAGCTCAGGTTCTTGACGATGCCGCCGGTGAGGTTGGCAACCGGAGCGTAGAAGCCGCCCGATGACTCGAGCACCTTGATGCGGTAGGCGTAGTTCCAGTTCGGGGCCGCGGTCGTGCCGAGGTTGGTTGCGTAGCCGGTGGCGGCCGTGTGCACGGCAAGGAGCTGGCCGTCGCTCATGGGCAGCGGGTTGCGGAAGTATCCCGTCGAAGCGGGTACGTCGGTGCCCGAGGTGACGCGGCTCAGGATCATGTTCTCCGGGTTGACGCCGGGAGCACCGGTGATGCGCATGAGAGTTCCGCCCGAGGCGGTGCCGAACTCCTGCGCGTGCGTGGTCAGGAAATCGCCGGGGCTGGTGGGGTCCTCGCGAAGATGGAACAGCCCGGTCGAGCCCTGGATGTAGAGCGTGTTGTCGTGCGTGCTCTGCGGCGTGTAGTAGCTCAGGTTCGGATCGTTGGTGAAGCTGCCGTCGGTGTAGGCGCCGCCGATCTCCTGCCGCCCGATGTGGTTGAGCGTCTCCTCGGCCGTGCCGTCCTGGTTCATCTCCCACGGCAGGAAATGGTTGAACGAATGCGGCGGATGGATCGCCGAGTAGGAGGGGTCGTTCATCGTGCGCGGCTCGGGAAAAACCTCGGCGCCGGCCAATGACGTCGTCTTGGGCGCATCGGCAGCTTCGCTGGCATACGTAAAGGCACCGTAGGTTGCCGCCGTGCCGGGTGCGTCGCCCTGCTGATCGCGCTGCAGATGGTCCCACTTCGTGAAGATCACGCGCCCGAAGCTGTCGAGCGACAGCGAGGTGACGCCGCTCGGCGCATGCTCGAGCAGCACGACCTCGCCGCTTGTCTCGTCGAGCGAGTAGATGCCGGCCACGATGGGCGTGGACTCGTACTCGTCGCGCTGCGGATAATGATGCGGCAGGCCCGTGCTCGGCCGATCGGAGATGAAGAGGATGCGCCCGTCGGTGGCGTAGATCGGCGAGACGTTGTTGAAGTCCTGCGGCTGGCCTGCGACGTAGCGGATCTGGGCGGTCTCGCCTGCGCCGAAGCCGCTGACTTCGTAGATCTGCCACCGGTACTGGTTGATCTGGTACTGCGCCGTCGGCGCTCCGACCACCATGGAAAACAGGGCCTTCTGCCCGCTCCAGTGCACGGTCGGCTCGCGCACGGCGATTGAGCCGGCTCCCTGCATTCCGGCATTGCCATAGCCGGCTTCCGCCGTCAGGAACCGCAGGCTTCCGTCGGGAAGGCGAAGCACCAGATCGCCGCCGCGCGGGGCGCTGGGGATGGTCGCCTGGTGGTTGCCGAAAACCGCGGTCGACGTGCCGAAGCCCGCCACCGGGTTCTGCGTCACGAACAGCACGGGATTGCCCGTGACGACCTGGGCGGTTGCCGTTGCCGGCCATGTCGCGATGAGCATGAGCGCCGCCGTGGCAACGGCAACGGTGGCGATCAGCGCGGCGCGCAGCCACGACCAGTCGGGCACGGATGACGCAGTGCGGACATTTTCCCGCTCCTCGGGCTCATAGGATGTGGAGCTCATCGAATCCCCCTTTTCGACGACAGATCGCGAAGATGGCGCACGGGCCGTCGTGCGCCCGCCGCTGCCTGCCGCCGTCAACGCCAAGGCGTGACGCGGCATGGAACGGCGTGACGTGCGCCGGTGCAGGATTCGCGCCGGTCGTGGTTCGGCCCCGTTCCTGATTTCCGCTAGACGCGGCCCATGAAGCTCGGACTGATGATCGGTTATTGGCAGGGCGGTGCGCCCGGCGATTTCGTCACGTTGGCCAGGGAGGCCGAAAACCTCGGCTACGAGTCGGTGTGGACGGCCGAGGCCTACGGCTCCGATGCCTTCACCCCGCTGGCATGGATCGGCGCCAACACCAGCCGCATCAAGCTCGGCACGGCGGTCGCGCAGATCTCGGCTCGTACGCCGGCCTGCGTCGCCATGACGGCGACCACCCTCGATTACATGTCAGGCGGCCGCCTGATTCTGGGCATCGGCGTCAGCGGCCCGCAGGTGGTGGAGGGGTGGTACGGAATGCCGTTCGCCAAGCCGTTCACGCGCACGCGCGAATTCATCGAAATCGTGCGCACGATGATCAAGCGCGAGGGCCCCGTCTCCTTCGACGGACAATACTACCAGCTGCCCTACAATGGCCCCGGCTCCGTGGGCCTGGGCAAGCCGCTCAAGCTCATCACGCATCCGTTGCGCGACTGCATTCCCATCTACCTCGGCGCCGAAGGGCCCAAGAACGTACGGCTTGCGGCCGACGTCGCCGACGGATGGCTGCCCATGTTCTTCTCGCCATACCGCACGCACGTCTATTCGGAGGCACTCGATCATCTGCGGCCGGGTTTCGAGATCGCGTGCATGGCGCAGGTCGTGGTGGGCTCGGACGTTTCGGCGTGCCTGATCCCGGTGAAGTGGATGCTCGCGTTCTACATCGGCGGCATGGGCGCCAAGGACAAGAACTTCCACGTCAACATCATGTCGCGCATGGGCTTCGAGGCCGAAGTCCGGAAAGTGCAGGAGCTCTTCCTCGGCGGCGATCGTGCCGCCGCCGCCGAGGCTGTGCCCGATCAGCTCGCCGACGAGATCTCGCTCGTCGGGCCGCCCGAGCGCATCCGCGAGCGCCTGCAGGCGTGGAAGGAGAGCCCGGTGACGCAGCTTCTCGCTGGCACGCAGGACGTCGAGGCGCTGAGAGTGCTGGCGGAGGCGGCGGCGTGACCCGCAGCGGCGGCTCGCCGCCCGCACAAACCTGACTGCAGTTCATCGAATCACGAAACCGGGCAGGCACTGCGCCCCAATTCGGACAAATTCCGGACAACGCCTTTTTCGCTGCGCCTCGTGCGCCGCCGGCCGCTAAGGTGTGCCGTCGGTCGGGTTCCCGGCCGCAGCACCACCGTGACCGCCGCCGCTGCGACAATGATGATTTTCACCGAGCCGGAATTGGCGCAGGTGTGACGAGCAGCTAACGGTGGCTGACGAATCGGGCCGAAACGGTCCGCGCAAACGGAGGGCATTCATGAAAAAGGCAATCATTGCCGCAATGATGACAGGGGCGCTGGGCGTGGCGTCGCCGGCACTGGCGATCGTCGACGCGTTCGATGACTTCGACCGGGCTGACGGTCCGCCCGGCACGAATTGGGAAGCCATTACCGTGGCACCGTTTCCGCTGTTCGAGATCAGCGCAAATCAGGCTTGTTCAGACGCGACTGCCCTCGGGCTGTGGCACGAGCAGCTGTGCGGCGACGCCCACACGGTCGATCTCATCATCAGTGCGACCAATGTCGAAGAGCTGCGCAACGACATCATCATTGCTAGCGGTGACTTCGGAAGCGTTGCGCTCGTTGGCATCGATCCTGGGATGAGCTCGGGTGCGAGCGGAACCGGAGTTCTACGCATCCGCGATCCCTTCGCTGAGGTCGACTTGGCGCGCGGCAGCGGCTTCGCCATTGCGGCCGATACGCAGTATCGGGTGAACATCGAGCTCGATTCAACGGGCGACGTGACCGCTACGGTGTCGACCTTGGGCGGGTCCCTGCTGGACACCGTCAGCGCAGCGACCACCGTAGAAGGCTTTTCGCACTTCGGTATCCTCGTCGGCGACAACGAAACCGCCGACACCCGCCGCAGCTGCGCCGACGACTTCACGGTCGTCGTCACCAACCGCGTCACCTGTCCGGAACCGACCACGACCACCACCATCGACGTCACGACCACCGTCGGCCCCACCACGACCACCGTCGGCCCCACCACGACCACGGAGTCGCCGACGACGACCACCGAGGATTCCACCACCACGACGACGCTTCCGACGCCGACGCTGTGCGATCCTGACTTCGACTGCCGCCTCAATGCCGCGGCGCCGGGCAAGAGCAGCATCAAGATCTCGACGAAGGTTGAGTCCAAGCACTCGCTCAAGTTCAAGCTCGGGAAGGGCGACGCTGCGGGCCTCGAAGAGTTCGGAGATGCCACGAGCGAGACCACCAGCTATGAGCTGTGCCTGTACGACACGCGCGGCCTGATCCTGTCGACGCCCATCGAGGGCGGCGAGTTCTGGACGGCTGCGGGAACCGGATTCAAGTACACCAACAAGACCGGCAACCAGTTCGGCATCACGAGCGTGAAGATCAGCGCCACCGGCCAGGACGAAAAGACCCAGATACAGGTGGGCGGCAAAGGCCCGGCGTTCGAGGGACCCGATCTTCCGGTCGAGGGAACCCTGACTGCGCAGTTCATGGCGCAGACGGCGGCTGGAAAGCAGTGTTGGGAGCTCGAGTTTTCCGCGCCGAGCTCGTCGTCCGACAGCGGCTACAGCGCCAAGGCGCCATAGCCGGCCGTGCGGCAGCCGGCCGACTGCTGCTCGGCCGGCTGCGACTCCAAAACCGGCCTTCGGCTCGGCGGGCGCGTGCGGATCCTCTCGCGGCTTGCGCGGGAGGATCCGCACTTCGCCTGAGAGCCGCCTGGAGGCATCCTGCCGCGGCCTGGTTCAGGCCGCGGCACCGAGCTCGCGCTTCAGGATCGACGCCAGACGGCGCAGCGCATCGCTGCAGTCGCCACGAAAGCTCGAACCGTGCATGACCGCCAGCGTCTGCGGCGACAGCGTCGCCAGGCGCTGCATTGCCGCCTCCGTCCGTGGAGTGTACGGCACGTCGTTGGCCAGCGGGCTGGCCTTGCCGCCGACGATCACCGGCTCGACCTGCTCGACGATATCGGCCTGCGTAAGGGCGCCAGGATCGCCGGGCTGGAAGAAAAGGTCCGAGCAGAACAGCGTCGCGGTCGTCTCCTCGAACAGCAGCCCGGCATCCCAGCCGTGCGGCAGGTGCGGCGTCGACAGGAACCGGAAGCGGCGTTTGCCCGTCTCGAAGCTTTCGTCGTCCTGCAGAGTTCGCGGCGGGCGGTCGGCGTAGTCCGTCAGCATCACCATCGCGCCGACGACGTTGCATACGGGCAGGGCATCGGGCGCAACGGCCAGCCACTGGTTGAGCGCGCCGCATTCGTCGGGCTCGAAGTGGCTGTAGGCGATCCATCGAAGCTTCGTCGGATCCATCACCTGCGCCACGGCGGCGCGCGTGACGTCGAAGGAGCGGCGCAGTCCCGTGTGCATGAGCAGCGGCTCGTCGTCGCGGACCAGGAACTGGTTGAACTGGATGCCGTAGTCGGGATGGAACGCGGAGAGCCGAAAGACGTCGGGGGCGATCTCGGTGACGCTCGCTTTCATGTCTGCCTCACATTCCGGTGGTGCCGCGATCCATGCCGCTCGGGAATGCCGCCTCGAACTCGCCTTTGTAGACGTGCGGGCCGGCAGCGGTGAGGCCGCCGTCGACGACGAGCTCGATGCCCGTGACGAAGCGCGCTTCGTCGCTTGCCAGATAGACACAGGCCGCGGCAATGTCGGTGCCGCGGCCGGCGACCTTCATCGGCTGCGCCTGAGCCATCACATCCGTCATCGCTTCCTCGTTTCCGCGGTGCACCAGCGGGGTCAGGATTCCTCCGGGACACACGGTGTTTGCGCGAATGTTCCGCTTGGCCAGCTGCACGGCGGCGGCGCGGGTCAGATTGATGACGGCGGCCTTGCAGGCGGTGTAGGCGATGGGGCCGCATCCTCCACTGAGACCGGCCACCGAGCCGGTGTTGATGATGGAGCCGGCGATGCCGTCGCGCACCATCACGCGTGCGGCGTGCTTCGTGCCGAGGAACACGCCCTTGACCAGCACCGCAAAGGTCTGGTCCCATTTCTCTGCATCGATCTCCCAGATCTTGCCGAGCGCACCGGGAAAGCCTGCGTTGTTGAACACACAGTCCAGGCGGCCGAACTCGGAGACCGCGCGATCGATCATTGCCGCGACCTGATCCTCCTCGGAAACATCGGTGCGCTGGAAGACGATGTTGCCCGCGTGCCCGGCGCTGGCCGCCAGCTCGACCGTCTCGTTGCCGGTGCGCTCGTTGATGTCGCTGGCCACGACGCTGGCGCCTTCGGCCAGGAACCGCAGGACGGTATCGCGTCCGATGCCGCTGCCGCCGCCCGTGATGACCGCAACCTTGCCTTCGAGTCGTCCCGCCATGATCGGCTCCTTTTGCCAGCATTTTCGCAGCCAAGGCCGCTGAGGGAACGCGTTCTACTGCCGGTCCGGTGTGGAGTCCAGACGCTCGTCGCGCCCATCGGACGGACTCCGCTTCACGACCGGTGCGCTCGCTGCTTCGGCTGGATACGGCGTCGGACTCCGCGCCGTCCGCAGGGCCGGTGGCGTGCGTGCACGCAGCATCACCTGTGTTAGAGTCGCGCCGGCTCGCGCGCGCGATGCCAATACACGACGACAGGAGAGAGCGATGGGACGTTTCAGTTCGTGGCTGCGTGAGCGCTTCTCCGCGCGGCCCCTGTGGATGAACGCGCTGATGCTGTTCTGCGCCTATCAGGTCTTCATCTACTCGCCCTTCGATCTGCTGCTCAAGCCCGTCTCGCGAGACGAGGACGTGTGGCTCGGCCTGGTCCTGACGGGTTGGGCCGCCAAGGTCGGCGGTATCGTGCATTGGATCGTCTATGCGCTGGGGCTGTACGGCTTCTGGCGCATGCGGCCGTGGATGTGGCCGTGGGCGTCGGTCTACGTGGGGCAGATGGCGTTTGCGTTCCTGGTCTGGTGCATCGCCTACATCGGCGGTGCGCGCGGCTGGGCCGCCGGCATCCTGACGGGCGGCATCTTCTCGGCGCTGGCATGGGCGCTCTGGAACGCGCGCCCGCTGTTCCGCCCGCGCGCAGCTTCGCTGGTGCGGCGCTACGGCAACTGGGCGGTCATCACCGGCGCCTCTGCCGGCATCGGCCTGGAGTTCGCGCGTGCATTGGCGGCGCGTGGCTTCTCCTGCGTCCTGGTGGCGCGGCGAGAGGACAGCCTGCAGCGTCTGGCCGAAGAGCTGCAGCGCGCGCACGACGTTCAGACGCGAGTGGTCGCCGTGGATCTGTCCGAGCCGGGCGGGCCGGAGAAGCTGGCCGATTCCGTTGCGGACCTGGAAGTGGGGCTGCTCGTCAGCAACGCCGGCGTCGGGTACGCCGGGCGGTTCCTGCTGCAGGACACCGAGCGGCTGCGGCGCATGATCGAGCTCAACTGCACCGGCATCGTCGTGCTGTTGTCGCGGCTGCTGCCCGGCATGGTCCAGCGCCGGCGCGGCGGCGTGATCATCACGGGTTCGGTAGCGGGACGACAGCCGATCCCGTTCCACGCCGTCTATTCGGCGACCAAGGGTTTCGAGCTTCTGCTCGGAGAAGGACTGTGGCTCGAGCTTCGCGAGCAGGGCGTCGACGTGCTGGTGGTGCAGCCCGGGCCGGTCGCAACCGAGTTCGAAGCGGTGGCGGGCGAAGCGCGCGTGGATCGGTCGGCGGAGGAGAGCCCGCGGCACGTCGTCGAAGTGGCTCTGGAATCACTCGGCCAGCAGCCTTCGGTGGTGACGACCTGGTTCAACTGGGTTCGGGCCAACGTCAGCCGCTTCGCACCGCGAACCGCGGTCGCGTTCATCGCGGCCAACATCATGGAGCGTCAGACCGATCCCGAAATGCTGTAGCTCGCATCGGTCCGCGGTGCCGTGGCTCGTTGGGCGGGATCACCGGCGAGAAGGTGCGCGGTTCGAGCGCGGCTCGGCAAGGACACGGCGCGCCGGCCACGCCGCGCCGTCAGCCTTCGGAGCCTGCGAGCTTGCGCAGGTGGGCGCGCCCTCCAAGGGCTGTCATCTGCGACAGGATCCAGCGCTGACGTCGGCGGACGTAGGCCGAGGGCGCATCGGCGCGCAGCACGGCAGGCGAGGGGAGGACGGATGCGAGCAGCGCCGCCTGCTCACGCGACAGCTCGCTGGCGGCCACGCCGAAGAAGCGGCGCGCCGCGGCTTCGGCTCCGTAGGTGAATTCGCCGAACTGCACGATGTTCACGTAGCACTCCAGGATGCGCTCTTTGGACCAGAACATCTCGATGACGACGGTGAAGTAGGCCTCGATCGCCTTGCGCACGTAGCTGCGCCCCGGCCACAGAAACAGGTTCTTCGCCACCTGCTGCGTGATCGTGCTGGCGCCGCGGATCGTCTTGCCGCGCCTGTTGTTGTCGACCGCCTTCTCGATGGCCTGGATGTCGAATCCGCGGTGCTGACTGAAGAGCTGATCCTCGGCCGCGATGACGGCGAGCAGGAGATCGGGGGAGATCCGGTCGCGCGGCATCCATTGGTACTCAATCGGCGCCGCGGTGCCGCGCAGCGCCTCGCCGAGTCGGCTCTGCAGAATGAACGACGTCGTCGGCGGCGGCACGATCCCGAACAGCGCCACCAGCAGCGCGCCGGCGGCGGCGGCCACCAGCACGAGTTGCAGGGCGTGCAGGACGAGACGGTGGATCATTGCCCCGCGCTCGCGCGCGAGCTGGTCAGAGGCAGGTGGCCATGCCGCCGTCCACGGGTATGACGGCTCCGGTCACGTAAGCGCCTGCACGCGAGGCCAGATAGATCGCCACGCCGGCCATGTCCTCGGGCTCGCCGATGCGACCGCGCGGAACCTGGGCGACGATGAGGTCGCCGAAGCGTTCCAGCGTCTCCTTCATCATCTTGCTCTGGAAGGGGCCGGGCGCGACGGCATTGACGGTAATGTTGCTGGAGGCAAGCTGCTTGGCCAGCACGCGCGTCAGGTGATGCACGGCGGCCTTGCTGGTGGAGTACGCGTAGGTCTCCAGCGCAGGAACGTGCAGTCCATCGATGGAACCGATGTTGATGACGCGCGCGGGATCCTGCTTCGTTCCCGCCTTCTCGAGGAGCGGGATCAGCTCGCGCGTCAGGTTGAAGACGGCCTTGACGTTGGTGGCCAGCACCTTCTGGAACGCGTCGTCGGTGTACTCGGCCAGCGGCATGCCCCAGTTCGCGCCGGCGTTGTTGACGAGAATGTGAAGCTGGCTCTCGCGCGACTTCAGCTCGGCCGCCAGCGCCTTGACGCCGGCATCGGTGGAGATGTCGGCCGGAATGGCGATGGCGGTTCCCCACTGGCTCAGCTCGGCCACGGCCGCGTCACAGGCATCCTTCTTGCGCGAGCTGATGTAGACCTTGGCGCCGGCCTCGATGTAGCCCCGCGCGATCATCAAACCGATGCCGCGCGAGCCGCCGGTGACCAGCGCCGTCTTGCCCTGGATGGAAAACAGATCCTTCACGAAAACTCCTTGTTTCGCCGCCGCATCAGGGCGTGCTCGACCAGTACCAGACGATCGTTTCCGAAGTACATGTCCGCGCCGTCGATGAACATGGTGGGTGAGCCGAACCCGCCGCGCTCGATCAGCTCGTCGGTGTTGGCGCGCAGGCGCTCCTTGTATTCGGGCGCGGCAATCTTGCCGAAGAATTCGCCGCGGTCCAGCCCCACGGCCTCGGCTACCTCTTCGAGCACGTCGTCGCGCGAGATGTCGCGCAGATCGCCCCAGTACGCCTCGAATACCTTCCTGGAGTACTCGGAGATGCGGCCGTTCTCCTGTGCGACGAAGGCGCCGCGCATGGCCTTGACGCTGTTGACCGGAAACACCGGCGGCTGTCCGATGCGGATTCGGTACAGCGCCGCCCAGTCCTGCAGGTCCTTGGCGTAGTACCGCATTTTCGGCCACACCGGGTTCTTGCGCTGCTCGTAGACGCTGTCGTTGATGGTGTTGAAGATGCCGCCGACCAGGATCGGCCGCCAGATCAGCTCGGCGCCGGCGGCGCTGGCGACGTCCTCGATGCGAGTGAACGCAAGGTACGTCCACGGGCTGGAGCAATCGTAGAAGAACTCGAGCCTCGGCCGGCCGCTCTCGTCCGCCATCGCACGCGAGCCTGTCACACATCGCGCTTCTGGCCAACCGAGCAGGCGAAGGATATCGTGCGGCTCGTGGCTCGAGAGAAGCTCTGTTTCGTGGCAAGCGACTCGCCCGATGCGCAGCAGGCGCTGGGCGTGCTCAAGAGCCGCTACGGCAACGTGTCAGCCGGCCAGGCCGACGTCATCGTGGCCTTGGGCGGCGACGGCTTCATGCTGCAGACGTTGCACGAGCACATCGGCCACCACATCCCGATCTACGGGATGAACAAGGGCACGGTGGGCTTCCTCATGAACGACTACCACGAGGAGGACCTGCCCGCGCGCATCGCCCGCGCGGTGGCGGCGGCGATCCGTCCGCTCAAGATGCGGGCGCAGTGCGCCGGCGGCACGACCGTCGAAGCGCTGGCGATCAACGAGGTGTCGCTGCTTCGCCAGACCCGCCAGGCCGCCAAGATCCGCATCTCCATCGACGGAACCATTCGTCTCGACGAGCTCGTCTGTGACGGCGTGCTGGTGGCGACGCCTGCGGGCAGCACGGCCTACAATCTGTCGGCACACGGGCCGATCCTGCCCGTCAATTCCGGAGTGCTCGCGATCACGCCGATCAGCGCCTTCCGCCCGCGCCGGTGGCGCGGCGCCATCGTTCCCAGCGACGCCGTGATCGACTTCGAGATCATGGGCGACACCAAGCGCCCGGTCAGCGCCACCGCCGACACCACCGAAGCTCGCAACGTCCACCACGTCCACGTGCACGAAGACAAATCCATCACGCTCGAGCTGCTGTTCGACCCCGAGCACGGCCTCGAGGAGCGCATTCTCAAGGAGCAGTTCGTGCCTTGATGCCGGGCGCCGTCGGCTGCGGCCTCAACGTCCGAGCGTGAAGTAGAACGAGGCGCCTTTTCCAGGTCGGCCCTCCGCCCACACCCGTCCGCCATGGCGGCGGATGATGCGCTCCACCGTTGCCAGGCCGATGCCGTTGCCGGCAAAGTCGTTGCCGTCGTGCAGGCGCTCGAAGGGACGGAACAGCTTGTCGGCGAAGCTCATGTCGAAGCCGGCGCCATCGTCTCGCACACGGTAGACGATCTGGCCGTCCTCGCCGGCGTCGGCGCAGAACTCGATGCGGGCGACGTCCTTCTTGGCCGTGAACTTCCACGCGTTCCCGATGAGATTGACCAGCACGTCGTAGAGAAGGGCGGGGTCGCCCTGCGCCGTCAGCCCGTCCTGGATCGCGAAATCGACCTTTCGCGAGGGCTCGGATGCGGCGTGCTCGTCGGCCACCGTTCTGGCGATGGCGGACAGATCGACGTGCTCCTTGCGCGGCTCGCTGCGCCCCACGCGCGACATGCGCAGCAGGTCGTCAATGAGGGCTCCCATCCTCTTGCTGGCCGAGCTGGCGCGCTGCAGGTATCCACGCGCAGTCTCGTCCAGCGTCGGTCCGTAGTCCTCGAGCAGCACCCTGCAGAAGCCGTCGATGGAGCGCAGCGGCGCGCGAAGATCGTGCGAGACCGAATAGGAAAACGCTTCCATCTCCCGGTTGGCCTCCTCGAGCGCCGCGGTGCGCTCGGCCACGCGCCGCCCCAGGTCCTCCTCGAGGCGCTTCTGGCGCGTGACATCGGTGACGGTGGCGACGTAGCCGACGGCTCGGCCGTCGCCGTCGCGCTCGATCACGGTCTGCGCCTGCAACCAGCGACGCTCGCCCAGGCTCGACGCGGTCCGGTAGAGAAGACGGCCCGTTTCCTGTCCGCTCTCCCGCTCGGCCCACTGCTGCGCGATCCGCTGCCGGTCCTCGGGATGGATGTGCGCGGACCATTCGAAGCCGAGGGGATCCTCGTCGCCGAGTCCGAGCGTGTCGCGCACGCGCTTATTGAGGTAGGTGCAGCGCCCTTTCTGGTCGAAGCGGGCGATGCCGACCGGAACGGTATCGGCCAGGGCACGGAAGAGGCGCTCGCTGGCCTCGAGCTCGCGGCGCATTTCGCGCAGCGGAGTGATGTCGAGGGCCGTCGCGATGACGTCGCCGGAGTCCTCGTGCAGCGTGTAGTGGTTGATCGACGACCACGGCCGCCCTTCGAACGTGCCGCTGGCTTCGAACAGCACCTCCTCGCCGCGCTGCGCGCGCCGGATGTAGTCGGCCACCTCCGGAAACGTATCGAAGATGCTCTGTCCGACCGCCTGCCGTTCCTGCAAGCCGAGCCGCTCCAGCCCCCGGCCTACCGATTCGACGAGGATGCCGTTGCGGTCGACGCGAAAGAGGATGACCGGGAGCGACCGGATATTGTCGAGCGCCTGCTCGAGCGGCAGGCGCAGCTCCCGATCCTTGCTTTCGGCGAGCTGTCGTTCGAGCTCGCGGACGCGCTCCTCGAGCTCGGCGATGCGATCAAGAGCGGGGCCGTCCCATTCTTCGGCGCGCGACGTCGGCATCAAGCTGCCTCGCCGTTGCGGCGCGCGAACGCCTCTCGCAGGCAGCGGCCAGTGCTGCCGTGGATCATGGGTGGTCGCGGGACCGGGGAGCGGCCCCGCCCGCCATGGGCGCCTGACATTGTCCCGCCTCCTGCCGTGCCTCCGACCGGATCGCTGCAAGCTTTGGGACGCTTGCACGAGGCGGGCACCGGCCCATCTCGTCCCCACGCGACCGCGACGGAATCTGCATCTCATCACACGGACATCAGTGGCTCAAGGTTGGGCGCGCGAAGAGGCCGTCGCTGGGAGCGTTTTTGTGCGGGCAGTTCAGTCCGGGGGAGCGGGCTCGGTTACGGCGATGGGCTCGGGAGACTTCGAGTAGATGCGATCGCCCTGGTTGGAGCCGTCGGCATTGGCGGCGTTGGCGACCGCGAAGAACGCGACCTTCCCAGCATCGGCCGCCGGGGCGATCCATGCGAAGCTCCAGGAGGCGCCGCCGCTCTGGCCGATGGCGGTGCCGCCGTAGGAATGTCCGAGGTAGGTGCGCCCGGCAACCATCCCGGTGATCAGCTGCGTCGTGGCGGAATCGGTCACGACCAGCTCGCCGGCACCCTGCAGCGACGGAAGCGAGACCGCGGTTACCTGAAAGCCCCAGCGAGCGACCTCCGGATCAGGATGGGCGATACGGAAGGTCAGCGCGTAGGTCTTACCGGGTTGATAGGCCGCGGGTACGCCTTCGATCGTGATGGTGCCCTTGTCGTCCGGATTCAGCGCCGAGGATGTATGGCAGGAGATGCAGGTCGGCTCGGCCTCCACTCCGGCTCCTGCCGGTATCCCGGAGCTGCCCGGCTGTGGTCCGGTGGAAACGGCCAGCGCCGAGCCCACCGGCGCCGCGGCCAGCGCCGCGGTGATTGCGACGACGGAAAGAAGACTACGGCCCGCGCCCATCCTCACGCTCCATTCACCGGCGTCGCTGCGCGCAGCCACGCCATCGCCGCGCCGCCGGCCGCGGCCCCGCACTGGAAGCCCAAAGACGACAGGCCAGCATCCTCCTCATCGTTTCCCGATCCGTCCAGAGCGAGCAACGCCAGGCGACGGTGCTGCAGCGAGGGCAGCTGCCAGCCGGGAATGCGGGGAACGACGCAGCGGTCGACGATCACTGCCGCGACCTCACCGATGTCATGAGCAGCCAGCGCGAGCGCGAGCGCCGCACCCTGTCCCTGGCCGAGCAGGACCAGCGGCGGGAGCCGCTCCAGCAGCGCCTCGAGTTGCGCCAGCGCATCACCGAAGCTTGCCGGCTCGGGACGCTCCGCCTCGCTTCCGAGATACCAGGCGTAGCCGGCATAGGCGGACGCGCCGCGATAGTTGCTCAGGAGCGGGTTGCAAGGCCGTGCCGCCTGCGGCGCCAGCAGCGAGGGCTGCGCACCCAGCACCATGCGCGCGTAGCGGATCGCCTGCTCGGCATCGCCGCCGCGATCGTGCAGCGCGACGACGAGGGGCAGATCATCCGCAGCGGTGCCGGCGCTCTGACGCGTGAGCAGCGCGAACGAGGCATGCGGCGCCGCGGCCACCATCATTGCCATTGCCAGGAGCAGCGCGAGGAACCGTGCGGCTGGATCGGGCCCATCAACGCCATCCAACGGTGCAGCCATGCCGCGCGGTGCAGCGCGATCCATAGACGTTGAGGGTCCCGCGTCATTGTGGCGCTGGGCTCATGCAACGGCTTTATCAGCTGCCACCGCCGCCGCCTTCGCGGCGAGGTACGCGAACGTCATGGCGGGGCCGAGGGTGCCGCCGCCGCCGTAGTAGTAGGGACCGGTGGGCGAGGCGATGCAGTTGCCGGCGCCATACAGACCCGGAATGGGATTGCCGTTCGCGTCGAGGATCTCGCCCTTGGCATTGATGACGGGGCCGCCGTTGGTATCCAGCGTTCCGCTGGCAAGGATGATCGCGTACAGCGGCCCGTCTGTGGACATCGGATGCATGGTCGGGTTCGGGGTCATGCCGAGCTCGTGCGGCGTGCCCTGGTTCGGGAACGACCAGACGCGAGAGTGCCACAGGCGGTCGTAGAGCATGCGGCCGCGGCCGAAGTCGTCGTCGACGCCGCTGCTGGCGTAGCCATTGAAGGTCGCGATCTGCGATCGCAGCGTGTCGGCGAAGCTGGATGCGAGGGCCAGGCCACCGGTGCGTGTCGCGATCCGTGCCAGGCGGTCGCCGATGTTCCTGGCCAGCTCCTCGACGTTGGCGCCCTTGATCACGTACGGCGCCTGCGTGCCCGCCGGCGGCAGCGGAAAGCGGCCGCCGAACAGCTCCGCCGTGCGCTGGTCATAGACCATGAACAGCACGAGGTTGGTCCATTCGTGGCGCGTGGGATCCCAGATGAAATGGACGCGCGTGCGCTCGTTGTAGTTGCTCGTCTCGTTGACGACGCGCTGGCCGTAGCGGTTGACCAGCATCATGGAGTCGCCGGGCGGCATGAATACGTCATCGGGCGTGCTCGAGAACTGCAGCGCCTGCTCCAGCACGATCTGCGCGCGCCAGGCCGAGCTCATCTGGCCGAGGCGCGCGCCGGCCGCGGTCGCCATGTAAACGAAGTCGCCTTCGTTGGTCGGCACGGCGCAGCCGCCGAATACGGGCCCGGGCTGGAACTGCAGCACCAGGTCCTTGTTGTTGGTGAAGCCGCCGCTGCCGAAGATGACGCCTTTCCTGGCGCGCAGCCGCACCCTGGTCTTGTCCATCTTCGTGGCCTCGATGCCGATCACTTCACCCCTGCCATTGCGCAGCAGCGAGGTGACGCGGTGGCCGAGCAGGATCGGCACGCCGCGCTTTTCGAGGGCGACCTTGAGCTGGCGCATCATCTCGTCGCCGAGCCCGAAGCTGCCATCCTCCTTGCGCGCCCACAGGCGCCGGTCCACCGGCTGCTTGTCCTCGGTGGCCTCTTCAAAGTAGTCGGGCATGGCGCCGAAAGGCTTGTCGGCGGGCATCGAGTGCAGCGCGCCGATGCGATCGAGCTCGTCGATGACGATCGGGCCGTTGTCGTACAGCGCCTCCAGCAACGCCCATTCGTTGTGCGGCAGGCCGGCCCGCGCGTCCTTCTCGTTGAACATGTGCATGTACGAGAAGCGCGCCATCTTGCGCAGCGTCTCTTCGCGCTGCTCGACCACGCCCGCCTCGCGAAGGAAGCGGTTGTTCGGAATCCAGTAGACGCCGCCGGACTTGGCGGTGGTGCCGCCGAAGAGCAGCGCCTTCTCCACGAGCGCGACCTTGGCGCCGGCTTCGTGGGCGATGACCGCAGCGACCGCACCGGCCGCGCCGCTGCCGACCGCCAGGACGTCGAACTCCTGGTCGAAGGTGCCAGCGTCCTGCGCGTGGACGACGGTGGTGCCGAGCGCCCCCGCGCCGCTTGCGCCGGCGGCTGCGACGCCCGCCAGTCGCAGGAAGTCGCGTCTCGAGATGCGCGCAGGATCGTTCGGCTGTGCTTCGGTGTCGCGGTCCTTGCCGCTCACGCTGCCGCCACCGCTTCCGACCAGTCACGCGAGTAGAACTGCTTGGTCCACTTGCGGTACTCGCCGATGGGGCCGTCGGCTTCGCACAGCGACGGGCGCACCTGGAAGCCCTTGTGCTCCCAGATCTGGAAGTCCTGCTGGATCGCGAGCGACTGGTCGTCCATGTAGGCCTTGAGCAGAGCGCGTGTCTCTTCCTCGCTGCGGCCGTCCTTGGCGCCGATGACGCCGAAGTGAATCTGCGTGGTCTCGGTATCGATGGGCGTCAGGCCCGCCACGATCATCGTCGTGAACATCCCGGTGTACTTGAGCCAGTCGAAGCCGAGGCCCCAGTTCTCGGCTTCGATCGTGAAGCTGTCGGTGACGCCCATGGTCTGCACTTCCTTCTTGGTGCCGATCTGCCACTTGAACATGGGGCCGTGGAAGCTGTTGCTGCGGTCCTTGGGCGGATCCATCAGATGCACGAAATTGAAGTGCGGCCAGTCGATGGCGTTCTCCATGATCTCCTGCGGGTGCGTCTTGACGATCCAGGAGTACTTCTCGTAGCTGGACGTCCAGGCCGGGTCGCCCCAGTACGGAATCGTCGGGATCTCGAAGTGCGGCTCCAGTCCCTGATCGTGATACCAGACGAAGATGATTCCGTTGCGCTCGAGCACCGGGTACGCACCGGCCTTGGCCTTGGACGGGATCTTGTCGGTATAGGGGATGTGCACGCAGGTGCCGGCGCCGTTGAACTGCCAGCTGTGGAACGGGCAGGCCAGGTTGTCTCCTTCGACCTTGCCGCCATGGCCGAAGTGGGCGCCGAGGTGCGGGCAGTACGGCTCGAGCGCTCCAGCCTGGCCGTTGTGCCCGCGGAACAGCACGATGTCGCGGTCCAGATAGTGGACGGTCTTGACCTCTCCGCGGGCGAGCTCGTCGGAGTAGCAGACCTGGTACCAGCTGTTGGGAATACCGAACGGGAAACGACCCATGGGGCACCTCCGAGGTGCCGGATTAGAACGTGTTCCAAGAGACTGTGCAACGGAGGGCGTCGTCATGAGCGCAAGGCTGCAAGGGAAGGTCGCGGTCGTCACCGGGGCCGGATCGGGGATCGGACGTGCAACCGCGGCCCGGTTCGTCGCCGAAGGCGCGGCGGTCGTCATCGGTGACGTGCGCGGCGATGCGGCCGCCGATGCAGCAGCCGAGCTCGCATCGAGTGGGGGTAGGGCGGCGGGGCGGCAGGTCGATGTCTCCAGTTCCGAGGAGGTCGAGGCGCTGATCGGGCTGGCTGTCGAACGCTTCGGCCGTATCGACGTCATGATGAACAACGCGGCGCTGCCGCACGGCGCGCTGATCGCCGAAACCACCGATGAGGACTGGCGGCGCGTCATGGCGGTGACGCTCGACGGCGTCTTCTACGGGACGCGCGCCGCGCTGGCACGCATGAAGCAGCAGGGCTCGGGCTCCATCATCAACGTCTCCTCAGGCGCAGGGCTGGGCGGCGAGGTGATGCTCGGCGCCTACGGCGCGGCCAAGGCGGCCGTCATCAACCTGACCAAGACGGCTGCCGTCGAGAACGCGGCGCTGGGTGTGCGCGTCAACGTGATCTGCCCCGGCCCGATCGCCACGCCTCCGCTGGCCGCATGGCTCGCTCACGTGCCGGGCGGCGAAGAAGCGTTCGCTCGACAGATTCCGGCACGCCGCATCGGGCAACCCCACGAGATCGCTTCGGTGGCGCTGTTCCTGGCCTCCGACGAAGCCTCCTACGTCACCGGGGCAGTTCTGGTCGCCGACGGTGCGGTCAACGCCCGCACCGCCACGCCGCGCTTCGACTGAGGCCTTCGTCGGCGCTCGCCGCACGCGCTTTCATCCGGCAGGCTCGGCGGCGTCGGCGAGCACGTGCGCCGAATGGTCCCAGACACCGTTTCTGCTACTAGGACGCCAATGAGCTACGACGACATCCTCTTCGAGCGCGAAGGCGACGTCGCCTTCGTCGCCATCAATCGCGAAGCCAAGGGCAACGCCTTTCGCATCCAGACGGTGCGCGAGATGTGCGACGCGCTCGAATGCGCGCGCCGCGACGCCGACATCCGCTCCGTGGTCATCACCGGCGCCGGCACGCGCTTCTTCTGCCTCGGCGGGGACCACGACCATTCCGAGCACGAGGACGATCGCATCCACTACGGCAACGTCTTCCCCGTCGTGGATCTGTACGAGCTCATCGACAAGCTGCCCAAGCCCGTCATCGCCATGGTGGCGGGCTTTGCGGTGGGCGGCGGCAACGTTCTGGCGCTGATGTGCGACCTGACGATTGCCTCGCGCGCCGCCACGTTCCGTCAGGTCGGTCCGATGATGGGCAGCTTCGATGCCGGCTTCGGCACTTGGTACCTGGAGGAAGCCGTGGGCCGCAAGAAGGCCAAGGAGATCTGGATGCTCAACCGCAAGTACTCGGCCGAGGAGGCGCTTGCGATGGGCCTGATCAACGAGGTCGTCGAGCCGGAGCGCCTGCGCGAACGGGTGCTCGAGATCTGCGCGGAGCTGTCGGATCGCGGACCGCAGGCACTGGCCGCGCTCAAATCGAGCTTCCATGCGCGGCACGCCGGCGTGGGCGGGCTTTCGCGCGTCGCCCTCGACTTGCTCACGCCCAACTACTATCGGAGCGAGGAATCCAAGGAGCTCGGGCGCGCGTTCGCCGCGCGTCAGAGTCCCGACAAGAGCAAGTTCTACAAGTAGCCGGGCATGCCGCGCTCGGACCCCCGCCGCCGGCGGCGGGTCCCGCGCGGCGGAAGGAGTCGTGGTGGCTGCGCGAGCAGGCGGATGGCGGGCGAGCTCTTGGTTCCTGGTGGCGACGCTGACGATCGTCAACACCATCAACTGGGCGGACCGCCAGGTGGTCCCGATTCTGTTCCCGGGCATCCAGGAAGAACTGGAGCTCTCCGACACCGAGCTCGGCGTCATCGGCGGACTGTCCTTCTCCGTCATCTACGCGGTGTCGGCTTTCGTCTTCGGCTACCTCGCCGACCGCGTCTCGCGAAAGCTCATCATTCTGCTCGGCCTGATCTCCTGGAGCCTGGCAACCGCAGCCGGCGGCCTCGCCACGGGCTTCTGGACGCTGTTCAGCGCGCGCTTCTTTACCGGCATCGGCGAGGCGTCGCTGTATCCGTGCGCGATGTCGCTGCTGACCGACCGCTTCGCCGCCGTCGGTCGCGGCCGCGCGGTGGGCATGTTCGGAGCGGCCGCCGCCATCGGCGGCGGCCTGGGAATCGGTCTTGGCGGACGTCTTGCCGAGATCATGGGCTGGCGCGAAGTGTTCTTTCTGTACGGCGGCGCCGGCTTGCTGCTGATCCCGCTCGTGATGCTGATGGAGGAGCCTGCGCGTCCCGATCACGCGCCCGAAACCGAAGTCTCCATCGGCCGTACGATCGTGGAGGCGCTGCGCGACCCGCGCCTGCACGCGGTGTGGGGAACGGGCACGCTGATGATGGCCTCCGCCATCGGCTGGGTGGCGTGGGTCCCGACGTACTTCGTGCGCGATCTCGGCTTCGACATGACGCAGACGGGCCTATTGTTCGGCGTGGCGCAGCTCTTCGGCGGCGTCATCGGCAGCGTCATCGGCGGCAGGCTCGGCGACGCGTACCGCGCCAGGCGCGTGGCCGGACAGCTCGACGTCTCGGCGGTCGCGGCGCTGATCAGCGCGCCGCTGTTGGCGGTCCCGCTGCTCGAGCTGCCCACGCCCGTGCTCATCGCCTCGAGCATCCTCGGGCCGATGGCGATCTTCGCCTATTTCCCGAACCTGCAGACCGCAGTGGCCGAGATCGTCCCGCCGCGCCGGCTCGGCCTGACCTTTGCGGTGCACGTGCTGTTTCTCGGAGGGATCGGCAGCTCCATCGGTCCGTTCGTCGTCGGCGGCGTCTCCGACCTTACCGGAGGGGATCTGCGGCTGGCGCTGTTCGTTCCCATCGTGGGCATGCTGCTGGCGGCGCCCGGCGCAACATGGGCCGGTCGCGTGATTCGCGCACGAGCGCAGCAGGCAGGCTGACCCGCATCAGGCGCACCATGGTGCGACGGCGGATGGCGCGCCTGTAGCCGCTAGGGCATACCGGCATCGTGAGCCTTGCATGGCACTCGCTGCCGGCGTCGGTGCCGGTGTGGGCCAAGGCGGATTCGGTTCCGAGCTGGCTCGCGCTCCGGCAGGGCACGCTGCCGGTCGTGATCGTCGCGCCGCACGGCGGCCGCCGGCGGCGAGCCGTGCGCCGCGGCGACAGCGTCAACGATCTCTATACCGCCGAGATCGCATGGGAGCTGGCACGGCGGCTGGACGCGCATGCGATCGTCAATCATGGCCTCGATCGCAACGACATCGATCTCAACCGCATCTCGCATCTGGCCGATCGCGCGCCGGACGTGCTCGCGCTCCTGCGCTCGGCGGTCGAGCATGCTGCGGGCGATCGGCCGCCGCTCGTCCTGTTCGTTCACGGATGGAACATGGTCGTGCCGTGCTGCGATGTCGGCGTGGGGCTGCGCCTGCAGCTGAGCGATCCGCGCGGGCGCTTTCCGACGCTCAGCCGGCGTGCGTTCGAACAGTTCGTCGTCGCCATGAAGCGCGCGCTGTCCTCGCGCGGGATCAGTACCGGGATCGGACGTCGCTATTCGGCCAGCGGACGTGACAACGCCGCGCAGCTCTTCAGCGGCCGTCATCGCGAGCACGAAAGCGCCGACGTCGCCGCACTGGCCGAGCTTGCGCTGGCGGGCGGCGTCGAGGCGGCGCAGCTCGAGCTCGGCATTCCGCTGCGGTGGCCCGGGGCGCTGCGAGACGCGCTCGTGGATGGCTGCGTCGAGGCGGTTGCGCAATGGCACGAGGCGGCGCGCCGTCCGAGCGATTGCTCCAGCGCCGCCGCGCGTGCCTGGTGCAGCGAGCGCAGCGACGCGGACGGAACGTCCGAGGCCGAGCCGGGCTACGCACTCCAGGCCGTGCTCGATGGCGACGGCGGCGTCGGCTTGTTCTGCGGCGTCGAGCCCACCAGCGCTTCGACGATGGCGGGACGTTTCTGTCTGGTCTGCACCGACGGCTCGATGATGCTGCTCGTGGGCGAAGGCGACTGGAGCGGGCGGCACGGGCACTACGAACTCGAGGGCTTTCAGTGGCGCAGCAGCACCGACGGGGCCGCCATCCGCCTGCAGGTCCACGGCCCGGTCATCCGCTATCGCAGTCACGACGCCTACCTGGATCTGGAGTCGGGCCTGGCCGATTCCGAGCTTGCGCATGCCGACGTCGATCTGACCTTCGAGTCCGTCGACGCCGAAGCCGGACATGGCCGTCTGCGCGGCCGCGTTTCGGCAGCGGGCATGATGCTCGAGGTCGACACGACCGCGTTCGTGGACCGCGGCGGCCGCCGCGGCAGCGCCGCACACCCGCGCATGCGGGTGCTGGCCGCGACCGAATCGGGAACCGTCCGCATCGAGAGCACGGCCGAGGAGGCGACGCTGCGATTCGAGAAAGGCGATTCGTCCGCGCCGTTGGGCAGGATTGTCATTGGTCCGGCCTGTCCGGTGACGCAAAGCACCGTTTTTCTCGCGGCCGTCGTAACCGCGCGCGTTCCGGTATGGCGCCCGGCCGGCGGCGGCGCCGCAGCCCGCTGGACGTTCGGAATGGCGTCCCTGCAGACTTCCCACACCCAGGTGCCGGCGCTGTTCGATTCGCTCGAGGTGTTCTCGCTGCCCGGCCGCTGAGGTGGTCCACACGCCGATTGCGCCGATCGAGGCGCGGCCCGAACCACTCGCAGACCCGCCGCTCCGCACGCTTTCGCAGCACGCTGCCGCCGTCGGCGGTGCCTCCGCCGCACGCCGGCTTGACACCAGCCCGGCCGGCAAGCGATATCCTCGCCACGTTTCGCGTTCGATGAGGGCGGGGATCATGCAGAAGACGACAATCGCACTGATCGCGGCGGCGTTTGCCGCCTCGCTGTGTCCGGCGCCCGTTCCTGCTGCCGATCACGCCGACACGCCCAATCTGATCGCCGTCGCGCGCCACGACGGCCGCCTGACCGATCTGCACGTCTTCATCGTCGGCGATGATCTCGTGCTCTCGCTCGCGACCAATCCGAACATTCCACCGAGCGCAACCAGCTACACGTTCGCTTCCGACACCACGTTTCGCATTCACATCGACCGTCGCCCCGGCGTCACGTTCGAGTTTCCGGAGAACAACACGACTTTCGGGGGCACGCTCAAGAAGCCGCACCGCCTCAAGCCCGACATCACCTTCAAGATCACGTTCCTGGCCGGCTCGCCCGAAGTGGAGGTCGAGGGCAAGCGCATCGACGAGTCGCAGCTGCAGGTGTTCGCGGGCCTTCGTGACGATCCCTTCATCCGCGGCCCGCGCCAGGGGCGCAACGTCGGCGCCATCGTTCTGCAGCTTCCGCTGTCGGCGATCCTCGGCGCCGGCTCGAGCAGCAACAACGTCATCGCCGTTTGGGCCAGCAGCGACGTTCCCACCGTCAACGGTTCCATCGAGGAGCACGCCGGCCGCGCGCTGCGCTCGCAGTTCGGCGAGAACGACGTGCTCAACAACCTGCCTCCGGGCATGCACGCCAGCATGCTCAACATGGTTCCCGACGTGATCCTGTTCGACACGGCGCTGCCGGCCGTCTTCCCGAACGGCCGTCGCCTCGAGGACGACGTCGTCGATCTTGTAGGCCACGGCGATACGCTCGCCACCGACGCGCCGTTTCCGTCGGCCAACGACAAGGCATTCCTGAGCGAGTTCCCTTATCTTGCCGAGCCCTGGTGATCGCCGCGCGCGATCGGTCCTATTCCACGCGCTGCTGACGCTCGGCCTGCTGACCGGCGCCGACGCACGCGCGCACGGCGATGGGGCAGCCGACGCCGACGTTCGCATCGCCTTCGCGGAGCAGCGCCTGGCCGCGGCGCCGTCGCTGCATCCGGCGATGAACGAGCTTGCGCTGGCGTATCTCGACAAAGCCAAGGCCACGTTCGACCCGGCATGGGTCAAGAAGGCGCGCGAGATGACCGACCGCAGCCTTGCGGTGCAGGAGACGTTCGAAGCGCTTCGCGCGCGCATGATGATCGAGAGCTACGCGCACCGCTTCGAGGAGGCGGCCCGCTTCGGCCAGAGGGCTGCCGCCGCCTCGGCCAACGGAAGCGCCGATCCCGACCCGGAGATCCGCGCAGGCCTCGTCGAGATCCATCTCGCGCTTGGCCGAAATGAGGACGCCGAGCGCTACGTTCCGAGCCAGAAGGCCGCCGCCGAGCAGCTCGAAGCGGCATGGGCGCGTGCGCAGTGGGAGATGGCGCGCGGCGATGCCGCCGAGGCCGCACGGCTGTGGACGCAGGCGATTGCGCTCGGTCATCGCGCCCGCTCGGCACAGCACGCGGGCTGGGCGGCGGTCGCGGCGGCGCAGGCCAACCTCGCACGCGGCGATCTTGCGGCGGCCGCTGCGAGTATCGAGCAGGCACGCACGCTGCTGCATGAGCCGGAGACCAGCGCATCCTTCGCTTCGGCGCACGCGCAGTTGCTGTCCGCGCAGCATCAGGATGATCGGGCGCTGGCCGTGCTCGAGCGCGCGCTGACGGCGCGGCCACGTCACGGAGAGCTGCACCGCCAGGCTTTCGCCGTTGCGCGGCGCCTGGCGCGCAGCGAAGCCGCGCGTCAGCATTTCGTGGCAGCAGAAAGCGCGTACCGCGCCGTGATCGATGCCGGCGAAGCCTACACGATCGGTGCGCTTGCGCGGCTTTACCTGGATGCCGGCGAGAAGCTCGAAGAGGCGAAGGCCCTGGCTTTCCGCAACCTGGAGATGCGGCGCGACCCGGAGGCGCATCGGCTCGCGCAGCAGGCAGCTGCTGCGGCCGCGGATCAAGACCTGCGGTCCGGCTCCATCCCCAGCAGCAGGATGTCGATGGCCTGCGCGAGGTAGCCGGCGCCGGTGTCGTGCTCGGCGCCGAACACGAATCGTTGAGCGATATCGGACAGGATGACGCTCGACAGCACGTGTGCGGCGCCCATCGGCTCTACGTCGCAGCGCACCTGCCCACGCTCCCGAAATCCCTCCAGGAGCTGCGCCACTATCAGGTAGATGCGCGCGAACACTTCGCGGTAGATGATCGAGGCCTCAGTTCCCGACAGTAGCGAGTGCACGTGCAGGAAGCGCGTCAGCTCGCGATTGGCTTCGAACAGCGTGATCACGCGCGAGGACAGCTCGAAGAGCGCATCGCGAAGAGAAAGCGAGTCGAGATCTTCGAGAAGATGGTCCAGGCCGGCCGTCAGGTCGTTGCGCTCGAGGATCTCGCGCAGCAGATCGTCCTTGGTCTTGAAGTGGTAGTAGAGCAGTCCCTTGGTCGCCTCGAGCTCCAGGGCAATGTCGTCCATGGTCGCGGCCGTGAAGCCCTTGGCCGCAAACACCTTCAGGCCCGCCTGCAGGATCTCCTGGCGCTTGCGCTCGGCTCGCCGCTCGCGCACGCCTGCGGTGTTGCCGTTGCGGTCGTCGCTGCGCAGTAACCGTGGGGCTTCTGCGGCAACGGCGTTGGTGCGGGGAGGGCGGCCCGAGCGGGCTCGATGGTCCTGAAACATGACGTCCTACTCGTCGGCACGCTTCGTACCTGCCGGTACGAATGAGCAGGACATCCGCGGGGGAAGCCGACAATGGCGTTGCCGACAAAATGTCCGCAATGGCCGCCCCCGCGCCGCAAGCGTGCGATTTCGCGTAGCAGCGCCAACGGCCAGGCTCAGCGCCACGCGGCACTGGCGATTTCCTCCGGCAGACGCGCGGGGGCAAACAAAAAATGAGCGCAGGAATCGCATGCCCAGGCCGAGCTTCCTGGGGTTCGGCGCGTTACCGGTGGCACCGTCAACGCCTACTGGCACGTCCTCAATGCCGGAAGCAGCACCGGGCAAGCGCGACGTCCGCGCGGACGATCGATGCGCAGATCGACGCGCTCAACGAACGCCGCCGCAGGTGGGAAGTTTTATCGAGGTTGTGCCGGCCTTGCTCGACGCTCGACCTTCGCTCGGCGTCAGCGCCCACACACGCGTCGCAGGGGCGAGGCTGCCGTCACTTGCTGCAGAACTCGGCGAAACCCGCCATGAAGC
This sequence comes from Candidatus Limnocylindrales bacterium, assembly GCA_035626395.1. NCBI lineage: Bacteria > Bacillati > Chloroflexota > Candidatus Limnocylindria > Candidatus Limnocylindrales > Candidatus Limnocylindrales bacterium. The sequence goes on from DASPNR010000042.1 coordinate 717,372, forward strand.
CCTGAACCTGCTTGCGCACCTTCTCGTCGGTGAGCTTTCCCTGCTCGTCGAACGCCTTGTGGCAGCTCGAGACGAAGCCGTAGCTTCCGAAATAGGGCCGGGTCTTCAGTACCCGCAGCGTGTTTAGCCAGGCCTGCTGCGAGTTCATCGTGCCGCTGTTGCCGGGCGTGGCGCCCATCAGGGCGACGCGGCGATCGTGGAAGACCCGTGGAATGTCGGTCGGAGGACGGGTCAGCCAGTCGATGGCGTTCTTGAAGACGCCCGGGACGCCGTAGTTGTACTCCGGCGTCACGAGAAGAAGGCCATCGCAGGCGGCGACTCTGTCCTTGAGCGCGGCGGCGGCGGCGGGATAGTCGCTTTCTTCGAGGTCGCCATTGTAAAGCGGAATGCCATCGATGCTGCCGATCTCGACGGTGCAGCCGGCCGGCGCCAGCTCGGCCGCCGCCTGAAGGAGCATCGTGTTGTAGGAGTTGCGCCGGAGGCTGCCGGACAGGCCGAGAATCGTAGGCATGGGTCTGCTCCGTCGGGCCAGGGGTCCGGTCCGCACTGTGCATTCGCTTCGAATGCACGGTGCAGAACCTGACCCCGTTCTTGCTCAGGTCTCTTGCTCAGCTCTTCAGTGCCGCCAGCGCCGCGTCGTAATTCGGCTCCTGCCCGATCTCCGGAACCAGCTCGCTGTAGGTGATCTTGTCGTTCTCGTCGATCACGAAGACCGCGCGCGCCGTAATGCCCTGCAGCGGCCCGTCGGCGATGGCCACGCCCCAGCGCTTGCCGAAGTCGCGGTCGCGGACGTCGGAGCCGGTCTTGACGTTGTTGAGCCCTTCGGCGGCGCAGAAGCGCTTCATGGCAAAGGGAAGATCGGCGCTGGCGATGACGACGGCGACGTTGTCGCCGAGACTGGTGGCCTGCTCGTTGAACTTGCGCGTCTCGGTCTGGCAGACCGGAGTATCCACGCTCGGCACCACCACCAGGACTTTCTTCTTGCCGGCCAGGCTCTGCTTGGTGATGGGGGCCATGTCGGCACCGGTCAGATTGAAGTCGGGAGCGGTCTGTCCGACCTTCGGCATCTCGCCGGCCAGGTTGACGGGATTACCACGAAGCGTGACTTGGGCCATGAGGGAGCCTCCACGTGAAAGATGTGGAGGCTACTTAATGAGAGCTTCGTACGGCTTCAACGTGGCCGGAAGAGGCAGGTCGTCCACGGCAGCGACGGCCTTGGCGTATTCGTCCCAGAGGATGCGTGCGCGAGCTCGCAAGCGGCGCGCTTCGGCGCTTTCGCCGAGGGCGTCCTTTGTCTCCGCGAGATTGTGAAGACCCCACGCATACTCTGCATGCTCCTTTCCGCGCACCTGCTCCGCCAGACGCAGGTACTCATTCCACGCTGCCAGTGCGTGACCGTGATCTCCGGACGCGTGATGTAGCATGGCGAGTCGAGCCCGACCATCGAGGCGCCACCGGTGGCGAACGTTGAAGTAGCGATCGACCTCGTCGAGGAAGAGTCGGTACTGAGCTTCGGCGTCGGAGAAGCGGGCCGCCGCGGTGTAGAGGTCGCCGAGAACTAGCCTTCCGTCCAGCAGATCCTCGTAAGGAAAGTGCCGCTCGTAGATGGAGTGCTTTTCCCACTCCTTCTCGGCCCAACGCATTGCCGTCTCATAGCTTTCGATAGCTTGTCCGAGCAGCCCTCGCTTCCAGCGGTAGAATCCGAGCGCCTGCCATTGCAGGGCCAGACGATAGGGTGAACGCCAAGTGTCCATTTCAAAATCGATCCGCCTACGGATTGTGAGCTGCGCTTCCGGAGCATCGAGCCACCGATCGGTTTCTTCGCTCCGCAATCTGCTGCTATCGCCGAACCTGCCGAGCCTGTCCGTCACGGAGATGAGTCTTTCGAGACTTCTTGGGGCGATCGAGTGGAAGTCATGGGCAGTATCGACCACAGACATCGAGATGTCGCCGCCCCGGGCTCGATAGACTTCATGCTCACCTACTTCCGCAGGTGGTACGGCTGCCTGCCACAGCTTCCTTGATTTCTCGTAGTACCACAGTGCCTTCCCCAGATCGCCGTACTCGAAGTAGAAATCGCCCAGCATACTCAGTCCGCTGATTTCGAACGTCACAGGGGTCGGCATGAAGGGACGTGCCTCGGACGACAGCAGTAGCGCTTCCGCCCGTTCGTACAGGCCCAGCTGACGATAATGTCGTGAGAAGCCGTATTCCGACATCAATCCGCAAACGAATGTGCTACGGTCAGCGTCGGATATGTGGTTGCAGAGCTCTACGGCTGTATCGATCGACCGCTTCGCCGCTTCTCGTTGCTCTAGGCCGAATTGGATCGTTGCCAGCTCGTAGTATCCCTGCTCGAGTCGATAGTCGCCGCTCCCGAAGAAGGCGACGTCCAGCTCGAGCGATTTCTGCATGGTATCGAGGGCGAGCTGCCCCCTGTCGTTCTCTGCGAGGACATGGGCCTGCTTGCGCAATGCATCGCGGTATTCGAGCGAAATTGGCCCGCTTTTCTCGTGCGTCCGTTCGACGAGCTCCTCTGCTAGGTGCTCGGCGAGCCGGTGGTCGTGCCGGTCGGATGCGCTAACCAGCCGCTGTTCCAACATATTCAAACGGTACTGTGGCCCGCACGCGATCGTCGTCGCCGCTGCTGCCAACACGGTAAAAAGCAGTTTCATTGCGAGTCGTTTCGAAGCAGGTCGGCTAAGGACTCGTGGTACATGCTGTCATGATGAACGAGAAGAGGCGCCGGTACCCACCAGCTGCGGCCGAGAATCACATCGGACCTGAATGGAACTGCGTAGGCTGTGCCCACCCACGTGACCGGATCGAAAAGGTTGACGTGGTAGGCGACGCTCTCCATTACCGGCGGCCGAAGGATTGGAGCGCCCGTAAGCTCCGCCGAAAGCTTCCCCACTGCCGCTTCGTCGAGTTTGTACTTGGTGGGAGCCGCGCGCAGATCCTGAATCGCTTTCAGACACTTGATCGCCCCGAAGCTGTTGCACCGGAGTCTCACGGTCTGCCCGTCCTTGAGCCCGCCGGCCGCCAGCGACTTCACGTCGGAGCAGCCGTTGACGCACGCGCCTTCGCCTTTCAGGAGAATCGTCAGGTTCTCTCGCAGCGCGACGAAGAAGTTGCTGACGCAGCCCGGCCGCGTCGCGCAGATCCCACTGACGTCGATCGTTCTGACGCCGTTGACGACCCCGTGATCCACGATCCCATGTCTAGCATACCGCTCGGCGTCCGTTGTTCCTGGACCCGGATCATTTGCAGTTTCTATTCCGATCAGAGAGGCCGCCGTCAGGCCGGCCGCCACGATGCCGCTCGCATAGCGTCCGTCATCGATGGCCTGCACCGCCTGCTCGAGCTGGAAACCCTGCGTCGCCACCGCAGTTGCCTGCTGCAGCCATACGTTGGTTCCGGCACCGGCGGGTTTGACGATCATCGTCGAAAGCTGGCTCGTCACGAGCACGGTGACGCCGGCGGTGACTCCGGCCGTCAGCGACTGCCCGAGGTTGCCGGTGCTGACCAGCGTGTCGACGAAGCTGGCCGTGCCGACGAGCAACGCCACGATCTCGACCGCGGTCAGCTCGTAGACGCGTCCGTCGGCGTCCCGGCCAAGCACGGGATTGCCATCGGAGTAGGCGTAGGGCGAGGTGAACTGGAACTGCGGGTCGAGGGTGAGAAATGAGCCGGTGCTGGCGTCGTAGTAGCGAGCGCCGAAGTAGGTCAGGCCGGCGGCTTCCTCCTCTTGCTGGCCGGTGAAGCCGTACGGCGTTGCAGGCTCGGTGACGGTGCGTCCCTCGCCGTCGAAGCGCCCACGGATGCGGCCGAAGGCGGAGTAACGCGACCGTTCCATGACGCGGCCGTGCCCGTCGGTCACCAGGCGTGGCGTGCCCTGGTGGTCGCTGTGCAGGAAGAGCGTCGTCGGTGCTCGGGGCGAGGTCGCCGAGTGCGGTGCGCCGCGCAAGGCAACGAGACGGTCGCCGAAAAATATGCTGGTCTCGAGGGTGCCATCCTCGAGAGCGACGCTGCCGAACTCATAGCGGATCGAATCGCTCCTGCCGTCGTAGCGATACAGCCGCGCGCCGGTGTCTTCGTAGCCGAAGCTGGCCAGAACGCCGCCGCCGTCGCGCACCTGGTTCAGGCGCAACAGCCCATCGTAGTGGTACGATCTGTCGCCCAGCCGCTTGCGGTAGCCATTGGCGTCGTGCTCCACTTCGAGAGTCGAGCCGGCGATGGCAACCTTGGAAAGCTGATTCGGCTTTGCCGCGTCCGCGAAGGTGAGGACCGAGTTGCCATTCCGGATCAGGTTGTCGAGAGGGTCGAAGCGCGTGGTCTCCGTCGTGCCGTCACCGTAGGCGACCTGCGTCAGACGGCCGAGCGCGTCGTACCGGTAGCTGCGCTGGTCGTAGGCACGCTCGGCCGGCGAATGCACCAGATCTTCGACCGCCAGCAGGTTGCCGTTGGCATCGTATTGGCGATACCACAATGCCTCCAGGTCGCCTGCGCTGCTCTCACACGCCGTGCCGGAGCTTGGCGTGTGCGTCGTGCGCAGGCAGCGCAGCTGACCGTTGGTGTCAGCGGCATTGTCCCATCGATCATATTCGAAGCGCTCGGAAACGCCGTTGCCGTAGTCGATCCGCAGCAGCCTACCGTGGGCGTCGTACGCCGCATCGACGACATATGCCTGCTCCGGCGAATGAACGGCTACCGGCTGTCCGAACGAGTTGTACTCGGTCATCACGGGCCCGCCGCCGCTGCGCGCGGAGGGATGGTTTATCGAATGGCGGCGGTCCAGGTCGTCGTACCCATACTCGGTCCTCCATCTCTGCGTGGTGTCGCCGCTGACGTAGACTGCCCAGCGCTCCACCGTCAGGCGGCCGCGGTCGTCGTAGTCGAAGTCGTGCCGCATACGTGAGCTGACAGTCCTCGTGATGATGCGGCGGACCTTGCCCAAGCCGCCGCCGCGGGTGTGGTAGCGATATCCCGCTTTGACCCCGCGACCCTCGCGCCGGTGGAGGCGGCCACTGGCATCGTAGGAGGAACGGATGGAGTTGCCGTCAGGCGTGGTGATAGCGAGCAGGCGACGATCATCGTCGTGATCGAACGTCCAGGTGCCGGCGTTGCTGTTGAAGACCGCTACACGATCGCCGACGCCGGAGTACGACACGCGCGTCACTGCATCGCCGGCTGCCTGACCCAGCGCTGCGACGCGACTCTCGACCACGCGGCCCAGTCCGTCGTAGAACCATGCCTCGCTGCGTTGAAGCGAGCCCGTGGGGCACTCGTAAGGCTTTGCAGCCGTCGGGCGGCGCGAGCAACTGTCGCGTTGCAGGCGGCGATTGAGTCCATCGAACAACTCGATGGTCACCGCGCCGGGACCCTCCCCGCTCAGGATGTTGGCGTCATAGCTGAGAAGGATTCCCGGCGTTGTCGGGTCGCGCCGGACGCGACGTCCGTCGGGGAAAGTCGTTTGAACGCGCCTGCCGGCGGCATCGTACGTGTGCTCCATCCATGCGGGCGCATCGGCGATCGTCTCGCGGAGTGCGTCCAGAGCGGTGCTGGCCACCTCGAAGGCGATGGCCTCTTTCGAAACCTGGCCATACGCGTCGTACTTCCTGACACCGCCCACCACGCCGACGATGCTCCCATCCACCTCGGCCAGCGTCTTCCGGCCGGCCTGCCGTCCGAGCCCGTCGTAGAAAGTCGCTACCGGCGCGGTTCCTTTGCGCCGCGCGACCAGACGCGGGACGCCGTCGTCGAACGCGCCGGGTACGTAGGAGTTGGTGGCCAGCGGATCGGCGCTGCTCGTACCCGGCCCCCATGTCGCCAGCAGGCGACCCAGCCCATCGTATCGGGAGTAGAGCGAGTTGCCGTTGGGCGTCTGCGTGTACGTCGGCTTGCCCGTTCGCGGATCGTGCGCGGAAAAGGTGACGGTGCCACCGGGCTCCTCGGCGCTGACGGCAAAGACGCCCAGGGCATCGTACGTCGTGATCGTGCGCTGACCGGTTGCCGATATCGCAGAGACGACATTGCCGAAGCCGTCATGGGAAAAGCGGCGCGTCGACCACCGGCTGCAGGCCCCCTCGTTCCAGGACACGCAGGTCGATGCCGACACGAGCGCCCCGCGCGCCGGCACCCTCCAGTCGTAGTCGAACTCCTTCTCCAGCAGCGGCTCGGTTCGGCCGTCTTCCGTCATGACGATGCGCGCCGGCTTGTTCACGCTGTAGGTGTCGGGCATTCCGCCCGGTTTGTCGGCAACCTTGTAGTCGTACGCGGTCGTCACCGTGGTCGCGGCAGCCAAGGCGGTTTCGGTGGTTCGCTGCCTTTCGTTACCGTAGTCGTCGTGCTCGTAGCGGGTCGTGGTTCGCAGCGCTTCGACGGCCGTCCCGTGCACATACGGCGTACGCGTTTCGCCCTTCAGCAGCACTGCACCGCTCTCGCTCCAGTAGTACTCGTCACTGCCCACGATGGCTTGCCAGGGACTGCACGGATCGGTGGGATCATCCGGATCGGCTGCCTGGCAGGAAGGGCGTGCCAGGAGCGACAGGCGTTGCAGGCGTCCTTGGAGACGCCTGTCCTGGGCAAACTCGCGGACGCGCGTCAGGCCGGCCGCGTCCACCTCCCATACCATCGCAAAGCCGCGCAGCTCGCGCTCGGCGGCATCATAGCGGCCTCCGCGATACGAGATCGTCGTGCTGAGTGGCGGTGAGTCGTAGATGCCGTCGCGAAGCTGGCGCGCGCTGACCGTCCAGAAGGGGAATGGAATGACGGAGTCGGGTGCGGCCGAGGCCGGCGCGTACTGAAGCAGCGTCTCGCCGCCGATGCCGTTGAGCATTGCCACGAGCAGATGCGGCCGCGTGCGCGTACTGCCCGGTCCCTGGCCGCTTCGTCCAGGCGTTGCAGGATGAAAGTAGACGCGCCACGTGTCGAACTCGTCACCCGGCCCGCCTTGCGTGACGAAGTCGACCAGGCCGTCACCGTTGAAATCGAAGAGGTCGTACTGGTACAGCCATGGTCGGCCGCAATCGATCCAGCTCGAGAATGGACATTCCTCGATCCAGCCGCGTGCGGCCGCCGACGGGTATTCCCACGCGATCGGATCGGAGAACGAGGAGCCGGTATTCACGAACACGCGCATGTTGTGGCAGCAGTAGCCTGAGGCCACGGCGATGGATGGCGCCGAATCGGCGTAGCACGAGATGCTGCTGCAGCCCGTGCGGATGCCATCGCGTTCGCGATCGGAAGCCAGGCTCTGCCGCACCAGGTCGGGGCGGCCATCGCCGGTGATGTCGACGAGGTCGGCGAGCGTGCCGTGCTCATCGCTCATGCTGAGGAACCGCGGCAACGTCGCTTCTCCTTCGACCGTCCATGGGACCGGCACCGGGGACAGGCCATTGCCCGTGTTGTAGAAGACGTACCACGCATCCACATTTTCCCATTCGACGATGAGGTAGCCCTCATCTCCCGCGGCGGCGAGGAGGTCGGGAAGACCGTCGGCGTTCATGTCCAGCAGCGAATACAGAAGCGCGCCGTCTTCGGTGCGGCCCAGGTACGGCAGCGGCGCCCGGAAGGACGCGGGAGTTGCCGCGAACCCGTCGCCTTCGTTCCTGTAGACGCGCCAGTACGGCGAGCCGATGGTGAAGCTGGAAGAGTCGACGTAATCGGAGCGTCCGTCGCCATCGACGTCGACGAGGTCGGCCAGCACGCGTGAGCCCGATTTAGCCGTCCTCCGAAGGTCGGAGCCCGGCGCTCGCCAGTAGAACACGGAGTCGGCAAAGCCGGCTGCGCTGCCGCGCCAGACACACCACTTGCCGGAGGGCGCGCCGCATTCGTGACGTGCGTCGACGAGATCGGCGAAGCCGTCGCCGTCGATGTCGAAGACGTTGATGTCGACGTTCCTGGAGCCGTCGATGCGGCGCAGACACGTCGGCGGATTGACCACTTGCGGCGTCGCCGGCCAGTTCCAATCCAACGGCGGTCCGAAGCCCGTGCCCGTGCCCAGACGGACGGTCGCGGCAGTGCCGCGAACTTCGACATGGTCGACGATGCCGTCGCCGTTCATGTCGAGCGTGTCGATCTCGACGGTACGTTTGCCGTAGCGGAGGCGGCCGACCTGCGGAATGGCCATGCCTTCGGCGATGCCCGCGCCTCCGGTCGGCCAATGCCGCGAAACTGCGTCTCCGTAGATGAAGACGGTGCTCGGAAGAGCTACGTCGCCGTCGGCGGTTTCTCCGAAGGCAGTAAGCGTGGCCGCGACCAGGCGTGCCTCGGCGGTGACCTCGTCGATGTCGTAGCTGAAGTCGTATCGCCTTGCCGGAAGATTGCGCGTGGACGTCTCGATCGACGAGAGCAGCACGTCCATGGGCTCGGCGAAGCCTGACCGGAACGACACGGTGGGCGTCGACGGCGCCTGGCGCGGCGACCAGCGGAAGACGATCTCGGCAAAGTGTGCGACACCTTGACCGGCATTGGCACCGTAACGGATGACATCGGGAAGCCCGGATGAAAGCCCGGATGCCGGATCGCTGCGGTAGGAGAAGTCGATGCGGTTGCCCGCAGGGTCCTCCATGCGTTCGAGCAGCCACGAGAAGGTTTCGTTCGTCGATGCTCCGCGCCCGGTGCGCGTCTGGGCCGTGCTGCCGAAGGTGAAGACGGTGCCGCCCTTGTCGATCACCTTCCAGAGGTTCTGCGTGCGATGAAAACCGATGCGAGGAAACGTGGACTCGACCTTGGGCCGGAAGCCCCGCGTGGACCCCGGGATCGGCTCCAGCTCCATCACGCCGCCCGGCATCGCCAGGACGAAAACGTCGTCATCGGTGTATCGCGGCACGCCGTGCTTGGTCGAACGGGCGATTCTCGGCAGCGGCAGCGTCCAGCCGTACCCGTAAGGCCCCGGACCGGAGCTGCTCGAATAGGTCAGCGACAGGGCGGGGGACTGGCCGAGACGGCCCGGCGGCGCTTCGATCGGAATGGCGGCTTCTGCCGCACCGGTGAACAGGTTGGCCTGTGGTGCCGAAGCGATGCCCGTGTAGCCGCCGCCTCCGTCACCGGTCTGCGAGCCCGGAGCTGCGCCGGGCGTCGGTTGCGCGAACGTCGTGTGTGCGAACAGCAGCGCTGCAGCCATGGCTGCGCAGAGGGCGCGCATGATCAGCGGCCCTCCGGTGGGGGACAGGCCACCGACCACCATCGCTTCTCTTGCGGCAGCTCGCGAGCCGCGGCGCGTGCCGCGTCCGACCGGAGCTTGTCCATGCGACGGGCCACGTCCGGCATCCACTGGGTGGCGTGAGCGCGTGGAGCTCTGGTGCGAGCCGCCGCCTGGGCTGCGGCATCGGTGTGCATCGCCGCAGCGATGACGAGCGCAAGCAAGGTTTTTCCGCTCCAGCCTCGGTCCATGATCCACCTCCGCAACGATGCGCCGGACGCATCGTTGCGGAGGTTGTCACGCCGTCGGTCAGCTCACCTCAATGGCCAGGATGTAATGGAGCGCGCACGAGCACTGGGATGTCATGAATCAATCGTCGTGATGGCGGATGCGTCCACGGCCGTGCTTGATCTGCGAGCGGGCGCGCTTCTCGGCAACCGTCTTCTGCTTGGCCTGCCGCGAAGGCCGCCTCTTCTGCCGCCGCTTCTTCTCGGCCGCATCGATCGCCGCCGCGCGCTGCGCTTCCATGCGGTCCTCCACCTTGTCGGCGAGCAGCACACGCGCCTTGTAGCGGTTGAGCGCTTGCGAGCGCTCTTCCTGGCACTTGACCTGGATCCGCGTGGGCTTGTGCCGCAGCACCACGCAGGTGGAGACCTTGTTGACGTTCTGGCCGCCCTTTCCGCCCGACCGAACGAAGCTCTCCTCGAGATCCTCCTCGCGAATGCCGAGCGCGGCCAGGCGCTCCCCGATCTCTCGGGCCTTGTCTCCGGTGAGCGCGCGCATGGAATGGCACCACAATGCCGGCTGCTGCGCCGGTGTGCCAGCAATGTTCGCTGCGGCCGTCCTTTCGCGAAGAGGCAAGTCAGCGCCGCCGGCGATGCTCACCGCGGTTGAGGAATCAGCGACCGGTCCCGCGCATGCTTGCCGCCAGCGACCGCGCCACGCCGATCCCGTCCATCGCGGCGCTGATGATGCCGCCCGCGTATCCGGCTCCTTCCCCGCATGGATACAGCCCAGGCAGCCCGGGGCTCTGCCACGTCTCGGGATGACGCGGAACACGCACGGGCGAGCTCGTGCGCGTCTCCACGCCCACCAGCAGCGCTTCCGCGGTGACATAGCCGCGCATGCGCTTGTTGAACTGCGCCAGCGCGTGCGCGAGCCGCTGGGACAGGACGATGCCGGCGCCATCGAGCACGTCGGCGACGTTGCTGGCGGTAACCCCGGGCTGATAGCTGGTGTCCGAGGCAGTGGTCGAGCTGCGGCCGGCAAGGAAATCCGTGGCTCGCGTGGCGGGCGCCTTCAGTGCCCCGCCACCGGCTTCGAAGGCGAGCCGCTCCAGGCGCCGCTGATACTTCACGCCCGCCAGCGCGCCGTTGTAACCGGCAGCCGCCAGATCCTCCGGCTCGATCGCCACGACCAGCCCCGAGTTCGCAAACGGCGAGTCGCGCCGCGACAGGCTCATGCCGTTGACGACGACTTCTCCCGGCTCGGTGGCCGCGGGCACGATGAAGCCACCCGGGCACATGCAGAACGAGAAGACGCCGCGGCCTTCCTCGGTATGCGCGAGACGATAGGCCGCGGCCGGCAGGGCAGGGTGACCGGCGCTGGCGCCGTACTGGATGGAGTCGATGAGCGGCTGCGGATGCTCGATGCGAACGCCGGCCGCAAAGCCCTTCGCTTCCATTGCCACGCCCATCTCGGCCAGCCAGGTGTAGACGTCGCGCGCGGAGTGGCCGGTGGCCAGCACGACCGCCTCGCAGCCGTGCTCGCTGGCGGCGCCGGTGTCGACGTCGGCGACGCGCACGCCGGCCGCCGCGCCGCCGGCGTCTCTGAGAAGGCCGATCACGCGGGCGCCGAAGACGAAGCGCGTGCCGACCTGCTCCAGGTGCTCGCGCAGCGCGGTGATCACGCGCGGCAGCTTGTTCGAGCCGATGTGCGGGCGCGCGTCGGTCAGGATCGCTTCGGGCGCCCCGTGCACGGCCAGCAGCTCGATGACGTCGCGCACGTCGCCGCGCTTGTGGCTGCGCGTGTAGAGCTTGCCGTCGCTGTAGGTGCCGGCGCCGCCTTCACCGAAGCAGTAGTTGGAGTCGGGATTGACGATGCCTTCCTGCTGCAGGCCGCGAAGGTCGCGCCGGCGCGGCTGCACGGGCTTGCCGCGATCGTAGATGGTCGCGCCGATGCCGTGCCGCGCCAGCTCGTAGGCGCAGAACAGGCCGGCGGGCCCATCGCCGATGATGGCCACGCGTTCGGGCGAGTCGACCTCGCGCAGCGGCGCGCCGCCGAGGTTCTCCGGCAGCGAGGCGGCAGGGCCGACGACGACGTGGAACCGCACGCGGCCGCGTCGCGCGTCAATGGAGCGCTTCAGGACGACGAGCTCGGGCAGCGAATCTTCCGGACGCTGGAGCTGGCGCGCGACGCGGCGGCGCAGCTCAGCGGGCTCCTGCGACTCGTCGAGGCCAAGGTCGAGCGTCAGCTCGTTCGGCAGCTTTCGAGGCGCGTTCGCCATCGAGCTTCTCTATCGCTGCCGCGTGGTTTTTCTCAACTGTAGCGCTGCCGCGCGACAGCTTCGCCGTTGAGGCGGCGCCTACCAGCGCACGTAGCCTCCGGCCGTGAAGGCATCCAGGCTGTCGGTCATGCTCTGGCGGGTCCACTCGGCCCGGAGCCCAAAGGCCGTGTTCGGGATGCCGATCATCACGCCGGTGCCGAAAACGACGTCGAAGCCGTCGATGTCTTCGGAGGATGACGGAAGATAGGTGCCGCCGAACTTCCCGAAGATGCGGTGGTCGCGAAGGGGAATCATCGGCAGCAGCGACAGATTGATGCCGCGTGCATCGACGCCCTTGTAGTCCTGCACGTCCACGTACTCGAGCTCGGCGGCAACGCCGATGACGAACTCCCACCAGGCCTGCACTCGCGACGTGAAGCCGCCATGCAACGCATCGCCGAAAGCGACCCCGATGTTGCGGCGGTCCTTTACGGCGAAGCTGTTCTTCAGCGCCGCGGCGTTTGGCGGAATCGCGTCGCCTTCGGTGGAGGACTGCTGCGCGGTGGCCGGCGAGGCTGTCGCGACGCAGGCGGCGAACGCGGCGGCAGCGAGGATCGTGCGAGATGGACGGGTCACGTTGACCACTCCTGGAGGCTGTTTGCAGGCCTCCTATTCGCCGCGCACGCGCAGAGCCAGTACCGATCCTGTGCGTTACTGAAAGTGTGACAACCTCCACGTCGAGGGGACGTCTCGCACCGGGCGCTCAGAACTCCGGCGGCAGCTGCGCGAGCTTGGACACTCGCCACACCACGTTCCCCACGTCATCCGCCACCAGCAGACCGCCGCGCTTGTCGAATGCAACGCCGACCGGCCGTCCGTACGCCGTCTCCGTGTCCTCGCTGAGGAACCCCGTGAGCACGGGCACCGGGTCTCCGGCGGGCTGGCCTCCCTGGAACGGCACGAAGATCACCTGATAGCCACTCGGCGGATTGCGATTCCACGACCCGTGCTGGCCGACGAACATCCCGGGCGCATAGCCGCCCGGAAGATCGTTGCTCTGCGAGTAGGCCAGCCCGAGCGACGACGTGTGCGCGCCGAGCGCGTAGTCGGGTGGAATGGCCTGGGCGACCAGATCGAGCGCCTGCGGCTTTACGCGCTCGTCGACGTTGGAGCCGTAGTAGCTGTAGGGCCAGCCGTAGAAGGCGCCCGGCGTCACCGACGTCATGTAGTCCGGCACCAGGTCGCTGCCGAGCTCGTCGCGCTCGTTGACGGCGGTCCACAGCGCGCCGGTCTCGGGCACCCACGCCATGCCGACCGGGTTTCGAAGGCCCGAGGCATAGATGCGCTTGTCGCCCGAGCGAAGGTCGATCTCCCAGATGCAGGCACGGCCCTCCTCGTGCTCCATGCCCTTCTCGCCGATGTTGCTGTTGGAGCCGACGGTGGCGTAGAGCTTCTTGCCGTCGGGGCTGGCGATGATGTTCTTGGTCCAGTGATGATTGAACGGGCGCCCCGGCAGATACACGAGCACCGTGGGCGCGGCGGTGATCTGCGTGTCGCCGTCGTTGTAGGGGACGTGCACGATCGAGTCGGCGTTGGCGATGAACAGGTGCTTGCCGACCAGGGCCATGCCGAACGGCGAATAGAGGTTCTGCAGGAACGGCGTTCGCACCTCGGCGACGCCGTCGCCGTTGGCGTCGCGCAGCAGCGTGATGCGATTGGCGCTCGGCACTGCCGATCCGCCTTTCTCCATCACCTGCTTCATCGCCTTGCCCTTGAGACCTTCGAAGTCCTCGGGACGATCGGGGCCGTTGGTTTCGGCCACCAGCACGTCGCCGTTGGGCAGCACGTACAGCCAGCGCGGATGATCGAGCCCGGCGGCGAACGCCGTCACCATCGATCCTGGGGGGCCGGTCGGCTTCATGCCTTCGGGCCAACCCTTGGCCTGCGCGACCTTGACCGTTGGAATCAGCCCGTCCTTCGGTTTTGCCAGCTCCGGATGCGGTCCGAACGTCTTCTCGATCGGGAGCTTGGCCCGCTCCGTGCCGGCGCTGGTGCAGGCGGCCAGGGTGATGGCGGTCAGTACGGCGGCGGCGCGGGCGGGGAGGCTTGCCATGCGCGCGAGCCTACCAATGAAGGTCGATCGAGCAAGACGGCAGGCGCCGGCGATGCCACGGGCGCGGCGTAGTGCACGGTGACCATATCGCGCCACATCGAGCGCCGCATGCGCTAATCCGTCACATCCAGATCCAACTCGCCGGTGACGTACACGGCATCGGCGCCGAAGTCGCTCAGGCGCGCGGCGCCGTGCGGGACATCATGGGGCAGGCCGTCCAGGTAGAGCAGCACGGCCACGACGATCGTCTCTTGCGGCGCGCCGGGCATCGTTGGCACCTCGACGTCGGTGGAGCGGTCTTCGTTCGGGGCGCCGCTGCCGGGAGCGGGCACGTCCTCGGCGATGTTCCACGGGCCCTCGGCACTGGCGCCGGTGGCAACGAGATAGGCGGTCCCCGCCGGCAGATCCTCGGTCGTGAAGGTGACCGATCCGACGCATACGTCCTCGCTCGGAACCTCCGAGCACTCGATCTCGCGGCCCGGCTGCTCGATGGCAACACGGCCATCGTCATCGTCGTCGAGTCGCAGCTCGGCGCCGGAGCCGCAGTACGTGGTGCCCTCGAACTCGAGGCAGATGCCGAATTCGGCGGCGGCCTCGATGGCTGCGGCTTCACCGTCGAAGCCGCTGGAGCCGCTGCCGCAGGCGGCAACGATGGCTAGAGACGCCGCGATAAGAGTGCGATGCAGCGCGGCTAGGCAGGTGCGGCAGGTGGCGATGCGCGCGATCATCAAGGCTCCTCCTCAGACGGTTGTCGCCGTGATCAGCACGTTCAGGAACTCGGTGGTCGCTGCGGGATCGGCGGCGAATTCTTCGACGAGCTCGCGAACGGCGCTGTCCATGCGCGAGTAGAACTCGGGGATGCGTTCGCGCGGGATGTGCAGGTAGTGATTGCGCACGTGCGTGGACGCCGCGCGCTCGGGAATCGTGAGCTTGTCGAGCAGGCTCTTCGAGAAGATTGCAGCGTATTCGGTGGCCAGCGCGCGTCGTTCCTCCGTGCCGCTGGCGACGTAGTGGCGCGCGACGCGCCGCACGCGCGCGCCGCTCTGCTCGACCAGCCCGCGCTGGCGCAGCATCGCCACGACCTTGTCGACGTCGGCTTTGGTGGCCTTGCCGCGCACGGCCGAGGCGATCTGCTCGCGCCATTTCTTGGAGGCGGTCCAGCTTCCGTCATCGGGCAGTGATGCGATGGCGCGGCTGACCTGAACGGCAAGGTCGGCGTCGGCGACGCCCTCGGTTGCCGTCGGGTCGTGCATGACCCGGCGAAGCTCGCGCGCGAACGCGTGCACGATCCTGTCGCGATAGAGGACGGCCAGCAGCGGTCCTGCGGGCTCGCCGCGCACCCTGGCCAGGCGCCGCACGAGCGCCTCGTTCGGAAAACGTTTTCCCTTCTCGATGTAGCCGAGCATGACCGGGTCGACCGCGCCCTCCAGGACCTCCGCGGCGAACCGCTTCACGGTGTAGTCGCGGCCGGTAAGTACCCGGGTTTCGTAGAAATAATCCTTGATCGCCTTGAGCGCGGCGTCTTTGGGCCTGGCCACACTGGCAAGCTAGCCAAAACAGAATTGCTTGACAAGAAAACTAAAGTTGTTTACTCGCCGAACAAGGCAGTGATGGCACTGCCGCCGCCCGCCATCGAACAGGAGGACTGCAACCCATGCGTTCACGAGCCGCTCTACTCATCGTTCTGGCCTTCGGGGCCCTTCTCTTCATCCAGGACACCGGCTCGGCCGGTCCGCGCCGCCGCGCCATTCTCGAGGAGCTGACGCGCCTGCGCGGCGACGTCGCGCAGCTCACCAACCAGCTCAGCTACGTACACGGCGACCTTGCCAAATCGCCGCCGTCGTATCCCGGCGGCGGCAGCACCGGTCTTTGCGATGACCCCTGTGCCGTCGATTCGGACGGCGACGGCGTGGGCGACTGCGAGGACTACTGCCCGTGCGATCCCGACACCGCCGATGCAGACGGCGACGGCGCTCCGGACTGTGCCGATCCGTGTCCGGATGATGCGACCGACGCCTGCGCCGACCCGTGCAACCAGGACTCGGACGGCGACGGCACCGGCGACTGCGAGGATCCGTGCCCGTGGGATCCGGCGCCGCCCGCGGATGCTGACGAGGACGGTGTCGTCGATTGCCAGGACCCGTGCCCGGGCGATCCAACCAACGAGTGCTGGGGGCCGTGCGGCATCGATCAGGACGGCGACGGCGTCGGCGACTGCATCGATGACTGCCCGTACATGGAAGGCGGCGGCAGCCCCACGCGCGAGTGCAAGCCGATGACGGCGAACTGAGCATGGGTGATCGCCGTACGATGCGCGTCACCCGCGCATCGTACGGCGGTCGTTCATTGCGTGACGGCTGTGTGCGGCATCGGCGTTCCACGCCCGCGCAAAAACGATGAGCTCTGGCCTTGACCCGCGGCGCTAGCCGCGGTCCTGTTTGCGCCAGCGTTCGATGGTCTCTTCGATGAAGCCGTTGGCGAGCGGTTCCTTCTGCCACGACGCCGAGAAGTTGGCGGTGCCGCTGCGCGGGCGGAATGCCTCGTCGAGCTGATCCATGTTCAGGCGCACGGGCACGTTGACGCCTTCGCCCACCACGATGGCTTCCTGCGTGCGCAGCGCGGGCAGCGAGTTGATCAGGCCGAGAGCGCTGTCCGGCAAAGCCTTGGCCACGTACTCCTGATCGGGCTGGTTGCTCATGCGCAGCGCGAACAGCGTGTTGCACTGCGAGAGCACGTCGGGCGAAAGCTCGGAAGGCCGCTGCGTGACCAGGCACAGCGAAACGCCGTACTTGCGCCCTTCCTTGGCAATGCGGCCCAGGGCCTTGCGCGCCGAAGCGAACGCGCCCTCGCTGCGCGGCACGTACCGGTGCGCCTCTTCGCACACGATCAGCACCGGCACCGCCTTGCTGCGCTCCGCCCACAGCGCGAAGTCGAAGATCATGCGGCACAGCATGGAAACGACGACCTCGACGATCTCGGAGGGCACGCCCGAGAGGTCGACGATGGTGATGGGCTTGTCGTTGACCGGGATGCGAAGAATGCGCGAGAGGATCTTGGCCATGTTGTCCGAGACGAACATCCCGGAGAACATGAAGCCGAACCGTGAGTCGGCGTTGAGCGTCTCGATCCTGTCCTTGATGCGCATGTACGGCGCGATGCCGTCGGCGCCGCGATCCAGGCGGCCCATCTGCTTGTCCAGGTACTGGATGATCGTGGCCAGCCGATAGGGAACGGGCGTGTCGACCGTGATGTAGGAGGTGTCGCGACCTTCACCGACGTAGCGCCGCTTTCCTTCCAGGATGGCGCCCTTGAGGATTCCGACCTCCAGCTCGCGCGACATGCCGTCGCGCCCGATCAGCACCTCCACCGTCTCCTCGAAACTGAGCAGCCAGTACGGCAGCTCGAGGTTGGCCGGGCTGATGACCTCGGCGCGCTCGCCGAACGCGGTTCGGTACTCGTTGTGCGGATCGAGAAGGACGATGTGCCCGCTGGGATGCTGGTCCAGGATCGCACGCAGGATCAGCGCCACGGTGCACGACTTGCCCGACCCGGAGGTGCCCAGCACCGCGAAGTGCTTGCCGAGCAGCTGGTCGGTAGTGACGAAGGCCGGCAGCGACTTGTCCTGATGGATGGTGCCGATGCGGACGTTGGATGCGGCGGGCCGCGCATATACGCGGCTGAGGTCTTCGCGCGAGGCGGCGTAGATGTCGGCGCCGAGGCTCGGGTAGACCGAGACCCCGCGCTGGAACGTGCTCTCCTTGCCGTTGCTGTCGAGCATCGCCTCGCCGAGCAGCTCCATCTCGAAGAAGCGCTTTTCGTCGGCCACCGGCGGGAAAGAGGGATTCTCGGTGCGAAGGCTCGAGATCATCCCGAAGACGATCGAGTGCCTGGTGGGAATGCGTGCAATGGCGCCGACCTGGACGGCCGAGCGGGCGTCGCCGCCGCCATTGCCGTCGCCGTTGTCGGCGGCGTGCGTCAGGATGGCCGACACACGCGACCCGGCCACGGACACGACGTGGCCGATCTTGCCAGACGCTTCCTGCACGAGGACTCCCCTGAGACTCCGAAGTTCGTCGGCCTCGGCCATGGCGGCCGAGGCGGCCTGATGACGAGGCTTCCGAAAACGGCGGCGATACTAACACGGAGCCGTTTGCCGGTGCGACCGCAAACGCGGCGCGCACCTGGGTTGCCGCGGCGCCCAAGTCCGCGCCGCATCGGGGCGAGCCGCGCCGATGCTCAGAACTCGGGCGCGACGACGACGTTCTTGACCCAGACCGCCTTGGCCTGACGCTCGAGCTGATCCGAGCGCTGGAGCTGGTCCTGGAGCAGCGCCACGAAGGAGAGGTTGCGCAGCGCCCAGGCGTAGTCCGGATTGGAGGTTCCGCGCGCTGCCTGGACGTCGTTGAGGTAACGCACCGAGTACTCCTCGGCACGGCCGAGGTCGCGCATCTCGCGGTAGGTGATGGCAAGCAGGTTGACCGTGTCCAGACGCAGCGCGTCCTTGGCGTCCACCTCCTGCTCGGCCACGTCGATGGCCTCACGTCCGAGCGTGACGGCGTCCGCGAAGCGCCCCTCGGCCCGCGCGATCGCCTGCATGTTCTCGAGCGTGTCGAGGTAGCTTCGCACGATCACGCGGCGCATCGCGCGCTGCATCGTCGGCCACAGTCCGGCCATCCGCGTGCGTGCCTGCGTGTAGTAGACGAGCGCATTCGGGTAATCCCCGCGCTTGAAGTGGATGAAGCCGAGCGTCTCGTTGGCCAGCGCCAGCTCCACGCCGTCCTTTCCGGATGCCGTCAGCGCGCCCAGCGTCTCCATCGCGCGCGGGGCCACCTCCGTGTCGGCCGTCCACAGGCGCCGCTCGTAGTCGATCGCCTGCGCAGCCACCTCCGCCTTGCCGAGCTTGTAGAGAATGGACGGCTGATCGTGCAGTCCGCACGGCGCGGTGAACGGCGCATGGCGCGCCTTGATGCGAGTGAAGTCGGCGTCGAAGGGGCTGCTCTGGTTGGTCTCGAGCGCGCGCCGGTGCTCGGCCAGCGCGTCGTCGCGAAACGTCTTCCAGATGTCGAAGCTGCGAACGTAGAGCGGCCCGCAAAGAGAATACTTGCCCTGGCGGCAGTAGAAGTCGGCGGCTTCGCAGAACGCGTTCGACATCCGCAGATCGTTGGAGCCGACGCGCGCCTGCACGTCGGCGATGCGCTCGAGCACCAGGGGCTCAGCCTCGCCGTAGCGGCCCGTGGCGGTGTAGATGCGCAGCAGTGCGGCGCGCTCGATCTCGCATCCATCCTTGGCGAGCAGGTCGGCATCGTTGCGACAAAGATCGCGTGCGCCGATCACGTGCGTTACTGCGTCGGCGTCGCGGCCCGCGTTCTCGTAGGCTTCGGCAAGACGAAGATGCAGGCCGCGCTGCGTCTTGATCGAGGGCGTGCCGGTGGGCGGCAGCGCGGGCAGGGCGCGCACGGCGTTGCGGGCGGCGTCGTCGAAGCGGCCCTGTCGAATGCGCAGCTCGGCCGCCAGGCCCAGGAGCTCGGCGCGCTGGGCGCTCAGCTGTTCGCCTTCGGCCGGCGGCGGCCCAAGGGCTTCCGTCAGGATCTGCTCGGCCGCGACCAGATCGCCGTCGAGCAGCGCCTTGTCGACGCGGTCGAAGGCCGGCCCCGTGGCCTTCTCCTCCTTGGGTACCTTGGGCGGAGGCGGCTGCATCGGGACGATGAAGCCCTCGCAGCCGGCCAGGATGACGAGTGCCAGAGCGACGAAGCTTTTCCCCCTCAGGCTCACTGCAGACCGGTTGCTCCCTGCTTGTTGGATCGGGTCGAATGGCGGCTGCTTGCCCGCAACGAGTTTCCGACCAATAGCCTTGAGCGGCGACGTTGGCCAATACGGCCGTCATGCTGGACTCCTCGATCTCCAAACCATCGCGCGTCCTGGTCGTACGGCTCGGTGCGATCGGCGACTGCCTGCGCGTCCTGCCGGCAGTGGCACGTCTGTCGCGCGCGCTGCCCGATGCGCAGATCGGCTGGGTCGTCGAGGACTGGGCGGCGCCGGTGGTGCGTGGCAATCCGATGCTGACCAGGATCCACGTGCTCAGCCGAGGTGCGCTCGGCGCCGGGCCGCGCTCGGCATTGCGCGAGGCCGCGCGTCTGCACGCCGAGCTGCAGGCGGAGCGTTACGAGGTGGCCATCGACTTTCACGCGCGGCTGAAGAGCGGGCTGGTGACCTGGGCATCAGGCGCGCCAGTTCGCATCGGCTTTGACCGACACGCCGCGACCGAAGCCAACCATCGCTTCACCAACGTGCATGTAAGCCTCGAAGATCAATGGGAGAACCGGGTTCTGCGCTATCTGCGCCTGCTGGCCCCGCTGGGCGTTCCCACGAGCTTCGATCCGAGCAACACGGGCCTGTGGATCGCCGGCGACGCGGCCGCCTGGGCACGGCAGTGGTACCAGGAGCAGGGCCGTCCGCCGATAGCCGTCTTCACCGGCACCAGCCTTCACCGTCGTGCCGATCGTTGGCCGCTGCCGAAGTGGAAGCAGGCGCTTCGCAACCTGACCGCGGCGGGGCACCGGGCCGTCGTCTTCTGGGGACCGAGCGAGATGGAGGCGGCGGCCGAGCTGGCACGCGAGGTCGGCGAAGGCTGCGGGCTGGCGCCGGCGACCTCGCTCGAAGAAATGATGGCGATGCTCGGCTGCTTCCGGCTCTACCTCGGCGCGAACACGGCGGCCATGCACATGGCGTGGATGCAGGGTGTGGCTTGCGTGGTGCTGCTCGGCGGCCGCCCGGCCCGCACCGATGAGCCGCTGCCGCCGGTGCGTTCGGTGATGCTGTCGGCCGGCGGCGCGCCGCCACAGCACCGCCTCAGCGGCGAGGCGGCGGTTCGCGCCGTGGTCGACATCAGCGTCGACAGCGTGGTCGAGGCCGCGCGGCGGCTGCTCGAGACGAAGTGAGCCATCGGTCGTGCAGGCGCAGCGTCGGTTCACGACGCGGCCGGGTCCGGCCGGCAGCTCGCCATGCGACAATCCGCCTGCCGATTTCCAGCCGCGCTGCTTCGCGGGTGCGACCGCTGCGGCGCCGTTTCGTCCCGAACGGCGCCGTCGATAGATTCGACGCCGTTGCATGACCTTCTTCGGGATAGAGATCGTCGCCCTTCACGACGAGGCGCTGTCGCAGTGGGAGAGCCCCGACCACGAATTGGCGATCGGCGCCGATCCGCCCCCTCCTCCAAGCTCGGATGCATCAGGCGACGCGCGCGCCGGCCTGCGTCAGCTCATCCTTCTCCAGCACCAGGCCAACCTTTCGATCTGGCGGCTCGAGGACCAGGCGCGACGGCGCGACGTCGGCGACGAGGTCATTGCCGGCATCAAGCGCGCCATCGACCCGTGGAACCAGCGTCGCAACGATCTGATGGAGCGGATCGACCTGGCCGTTCTCGCCGCGCTGGGAGCGGGAGAAGGCAGGGCCGCGGCGGGCGAGCAGCACTCGGAGACGGCCGGCATGATGATCGACCGCCTGTCGATCCTGGCGCTGAAGATCCGCAACATGGCTGCACTCGCGGCTGCCACTTCCGATCCAGCGCTGCGCGAAGAATGCGAAGGCAAAGCCGCGATTCTGAAGGAACAGCGCCGCGACCTGGCGGGCTGCCTCCAGCGCCTGATCGAGGACTGCCGGAGCGGCCGTCGGCACTTCAAGATGTACCGCCAGCTCAAATCCTATAACGACCCGCGGCTGAACCCGGCTCTGCGCGCGACAGTGCGCGGCGACGAAGGCCCGAGGTCCTGATGCCTGCCGCGAGTCTTCAGGAGGTTCTGCGACATGAGTGAGCCCAGGACGATCGAGCTACAGGCCAACGGCCTTCGCTTCGCGGCCCTGGAGATGGGGCAGGGCCCGCTGGTGCTGTGCCTCCACGGCTTCCCCGACACCGCGCTGACCTTCAAGCACCAGATGCCGGCGCTGGCGGCGGCCGGATACCGCGTGGTCGCGCCGTACATGCGCGGCTACGCGCCGACCGAGCCCGCGCCCGACGGCAACTACCAGACCGCATCCCTGGGCCGTGACGTGCTCGGGCTCATCGATGCGCTGCAGCCGGGCGCGAAAGCGATCCTGTTCGGCCACGATTGGGGCGCGCTGGCCAGCTATGCGGCAGCCGTTCTCGGCCCCGACAAGATCGACCGGATCGTGACGGCCGCAGTGCCCTACGGCCAGCGTCTGGCCACGGCCTTCGTCGAGAGCTACGAGCAGCAGAAGCGCTCCTGGTACATGTTTTTCTTCCAGGGTCCGCTGGCTGAAACGGCTGTGGCCATGAACGACTTCCGCTTCATCCGCCGGCTGTGGAAGGACTGGTCGCCGACGTGGGATTTCACCGAAGCCGACATCGCCCCGGTCATCGAGACCCTCGGCAAGCCCGGCGTGCTGGAAGCCGCGTTGGGCTACTACCGCTGTCTGTTGAATCCGGCCCTGCAGGATCCGGCGCTGATGTCGGACCAGATGCGCGTTGGCCTAGAGCCGATCGGTGTGCCGGCCATGTACATGCACGGCGCCGACGACCACTGCATGGGACTCGAGATGACCGAGGGCATGGAAGCGTCCTTCACGGCCGGGCTGACCAAGGTCGTTCTCGACGGCGCGGGACACTTCGTGCAGCTGGAGAAGCCGCAGCAGGTAACTGAGCGAATTCTGGCGTTTCTGAGGGAGTAGGTGAGTGGCCGGAGCCCCTTCCGATTGCGAGTCGGTCGGGGTCAATGGCGCGCACGTCGCGGTGCGGTGTTGCCAGTTGAAAGGAAGCTCCGGACCCCCTTGGCCCACCCCTTCGAACGGCGCGGACATTACCATCGGCTTCGAAAGCCGATCCAACACAAAACAGCGAGAGCGACAAAAAAATGACAGTACGAACCGACGGGCGAGGGCCCGGCGACCTGCGGCCGCTGCGGTTGACCACCGGATACATCGAGCACGCCGAGGGCTCAGTGCTCATCGAGATGGGCAGGACGCGTGTCATCTGCACGGCCAGCGTCGAGGAGAGCGTGCCGCCGTTCCTGAAGGGCCGCGGAACGGGCTGGGTCACCGCCGAATACGGGATGCTTCCGCGCTCCACCCATACCCGAAACGACCGCGAGGCGGCGCGCGGGAAGGTCGGCGGGCGCACCATGGAGATCCAGCGCCTGATCGGCCGCAGCATCCGCGCGGCCATGGACATGCCAGCGCTGGGCGAGCGCACCATCAAGCTGGACTGCGACGTCATCCAGGCCGACGGCGGCACGCGCACGGCGGCGATCACCGGCGCCTGGATAGCCATGGCCATCGCCTGCAAGGGGCTGGTGGCGGCAAAGCTGGTTCGCCGGCTGCCGGTCACGCGCGGCGTGGCTGCCATCAGCGTCGGAATGGTCGGCGCCACGCCGATGCTGGACCTGGCCTACGAGGAGGATTCGCGCGCCGACGTCGACATGAACGTGGTGATGACGTCGGAGGGAGAGTTCGTCGAGGTTCAGGGCACCGGCGAAGGCACCACCTTCACCCGCTCGACGCTGGATGACCTGACGGCGCTGGCCTGGGACGGGATCCAGCAGCTCCTGGCCGCGCAGCGCACCGCCCTCGGGTCCTGACACCTTCGCAACGCGGACCATGACTTCACCTCTGCGCCACGTCGTCCTGGCCACGACCAACAAGGGCAAGCTTCGCGACTTCCGCTTCCTCTTCGACGGCTCCGGCGTCGAGCTGCGTCTGCCCGAGGAACTGGGCGTCCGACTGGACGTGGAGGAGACGGGCACGACGTTCGAGGAGAATGCGCTTCTCAAGGCGCGAACGTTCGCCCGCGAGCTGCCCGGCCACGCCGTTCTTGCCGACGATTCGGGCCTGGAGGTCCATGCGCTCGGCGGCCGCCCCGGCGTCTATTCGGCGCGATACGCGGGCGAGCCGTGCGACGATCACGCCAACAATCTCAAGGTCATCGCCGAAGTGCAGGGGCTCGCCGACCGCCGCGCCGCTTTCGTTGCCGTCCTGGCGCTGGTGCTGCCCTCCGGTGAGGAGATCGTCGTCAGCGGGCGCTGCGAAGGCCGCATCATCGACGAGGAGCGAGGGGCCAACGGCTTCGGCTACGACGCGATCTTCTTCCGCGACGATCTCGACTGCACCTTCGGCGAGGCCGCGCCGGCGGAGAAGAACGCGCGCAGCCACCGTGGGGCCGCGGTGCGGGCGATGATGGAGGAGCTGCGACGGCTGGGGCTCCTGCCCGGTGGCGCGCGATAGCGCGCCATTGTTCGCCGCGCGCGTCGGCATGGCAGAGACCGGCCGATCCGATGTGCGTGCACACACTCGACCCGAGCCGCGAGCTGGCGAGCGGCGAGCACGAGGTAATCTTAGATATCGGCTTCGGCAGTTGAGCGCGCCCGGCTGGACTCGAACCAGCGACCCTCGGCTTAGAAGGCCGATGCTCTATCCGACTGAGCTACGGGCGCGTAGGACGGACGAAATGGTCGGGGTGAGAGGATTTGAACCTCCGACACCCTGCTCCCAAAGCAGGTGCGCTACCAGACTGCGCCACACCCCGAAGACGCGGATTCTCGCGTGCCACAGCCGCCGATTCAACGCTGCGCCCACCTTGCCGTAGCCGCGAACGGCGTGGCATAACCGGCCGCTTCTGGCGTCGGGCGGGGATAACCCTCCTCGTTGACCGCTGCGCCGGCGACCATCGGCCGCCGGCGCTCCTTTGCCCCTGCCTGTGGCCGGCGATGAAAGCGACGCTGAAAGAAACCGATACGGGCGATCCAGCTTCCGAGCTGGAGCGGCGGGCACAAAAGCTGGCTGCTCTGTACGAGGCCTCGCGCGACCTGTCCATCCAGACGAGGGTCGCCGACCTCCTCCAGACGCTCATGGAGCGTGTCACCAAGCTGCTCGGCAACTCCTCGACGACGGTCTTTCTCTATGACGCCGAGACCCAGCACGTCGAGGTCGCAGCTACCATCGGCGGGACGCTCGAGATCGGAACGCGCTTCGGGATTGACCAGGGAATGACCGGACGCGTCGCGCGCACCGGGACCTCGCTCATTCTCGACGACTATCAGACGTGGGAGCACCGCATTCCCGAGCTGGCGGCACACGGTGTGCGCGCAATCCTGATCGTGCCGATGACCTGCGGCGGCGAGCTGGTGGGCGCACTGGGCGTCAGCGAGTACACGACCGACCGTACCTACAGCGCCGACGACGAGCGCATCCTCTCGATGTTCGCTGCCCACGCGGCCAGCGCCATCCGCAGCGTGCAGCTGCTGGAACAGGCACGGGCGCGCGCCAGTGAGCTGCAGCGCGACAACGCCGAGCGTCAACGCATCGAGGAAGCGCTGCGCCGCAGCGAGGAGCGTTACCGCAATCTCGTCGAGGAGATGAACGACGTCGTTTTCACGGTCGGCTTCGACGGCGTCATCACCTACATCAGTCCCGCGCTGGAGCGCCTGAGCGGCCACAAGCCCGAGGAGCTCATGGCGCGGCCGTTTTCCGAGTTCATCCACCCCGAGGATCTGGCCGAGCTGCGCACCAGCTTCGCGCGTGTGCTCGAGGGGCGCCGCGAGCCGGTCGAGTTCCGCGTCTTCACCAAGAACGGCGATGTGCGTTGGGTGCGAAGCTCGAGCCGCCGACATCTCGAAGATGGCGTTCCGGTAGGGATCACCGGGTCTCTCACCGACGTCACCGAACGTAAGCGTGCCGAACTCGCGCTACAGGAAAGCGAAGCGCGTTATCGCCTGCTGGTGGAGATGTCGCCGGACGGCATCGCCGTGCATCGCGGCGGACAGATCGTCTTCGTCAACAGCGCCGGCGTGCGGTTGCTCGGCGCGCGCGATGCGTCCGACCTCCATCTCAAGCCCATCCTCGATTTCGTCCATCCCGACGATCGGCCTTTCGTGCTCGCGCGCATCCGCCGCATGCTGCAGGAGCAGCGTCCCGGCGAGCGCGCCGAGGAGCGATTCGTGCGGGTGGACGGCTCGGTGCGCGACGTCGAGGTGGTGGCGATGCCGCTGATGTACGAGGGCGCCGAGGCCGTGCAGGTGGTGGTCCATGACATCACCGACCGCAAGCAGGCCGCACGCGCGCTGGCGGAGAGCGAGGAACGCTTCCGCATGCTGGCCGAAGCCACGTACGAGGGTATCTTCATTCACGACGAGGGCTCGATCATCGACGCGAATCCGGCAGGCCTCGCCATGTCTGGCCATTCCTACGAGCAGGTACTCGGAATGGACGTCTTGAATCTCGTGGCGCCCGAGTCGCGCGAGGAGGTGGCGGCCAGGCTTCGCGCCGGCAGCACCGAGCGCTACGAGGCCATCGGCCTGCGCGCCGACGGCACCCGCTATCATGCAGAGTTGATCGGCCGTACCGTCCCCTACCACGACCGCGAATGCAGCGTCACCGCCATTCGCGACGTCAGCGACCGAAAGCAGGCCGAGGAGGCGCTGCGCGCCAGCGAGGAGCGCTACCGGGAGCTCGTCGAGAACGCCAATGATCTCGTCTACGTGCATGATGTGTTCGGCAACTTCGTGGCGATCAATCGCGCTGCCGAGCGCACCGTCGGTTACTCGCGCGAGGAAGTGGCCGGCTTGAACATCATCGACGTCCTTGCTCCCGAGGACGTTCCGCGAACACTCGAGCTGATGCAGGCCGTGGTCGAGGGCAGGGAAGCTCCGCGCGATTTCGAGGCCGACGTGCTGACCAAGGACGGCCGCCGCCTGACGCTGGAGATCAGCCCACGGGCGGTGATGCGCGACGGCGTCCCGGTGGCGGTGCAGGGCGTGGCGCGTGATGTCACCGACCGCCGAAAAGCGGCTGCCGAGATTCGGCTTCTCAACGAAGCGCTCGAGCAGCGCGTTCAGGAACGGACCGCCGAGCTGGCGGCGGCCAATAAGGAGCTCGAAGCCTTCGGATATTCGGTCTCGCACGACCTGCGCGGGCCGTTGCGCGTGATCGAGGGCTTCAGCCGCCTGCTGCTCGACGAGTACGGGCAGGCGCTGGATGAGACCGCCCGTCACTACATCGAAGGCGTCCACGGCAGCAGCCGGCGCATGGCGCAGCTCATCCAGGACCTTCTCAACCTGTCGCGCATCACGCGCAACGCGATCCAGCGCCGGCGCATCGATCTGGCGCCGGTGGCGCGCGCCGTGGCCGCCGAGCTTCGCCGCTCGCAGCCGGAGCGTGACGTGCAGTTCCTCATCGCCGAGCGCGCGCCTGCCTCGGGAGACCGCTCGATGCTGCGGATCGTGGTGGAGAACCTGCTCGGCAATGCCTGGAAGTACACGGGCAAGCATCCATCCGCCCGGATCGAGTTCGGGGTCACCGAGCAGGACGGGGAGCTCGTCTACTTTGTCCGCGACGACGGCGCCGGCTTCGACATGGAATACGTCGGCAAGCTGTTCCGTCCCTTCCAGCGCCTGCACCTGGTCTCCGAATTCGAGGGGACCGGCATCGGCCTCGCCACCGTTCAGCGAATCGTGCAGCGGCACGGCGGGCGGGTGTGGGCCGAAGGCAGCGTCGAGGGAGGCGCGACGATTTACTTCACGTTGTCGCCGGGGAAGACGGCGTAGGACGCGGCACCCCGAGGGCAGCCGCTGGTTCTTACGCAGCGGCAGCCGCAGTGCTTACGCACTTGGCGGCCACAACGGCGCTGCCGCAACGGACAGGCTGCTTTTCACTCGCATGGCCGCCGGCGGACGGCTAGCGTGGCACCATGCTTGCGCGTTCGATCATGATCGCCGGTTTCGCGGCCGCCGGATCCGTCTGGGCCTATGAGTTGTGGCACTGGGGGAGCGCGACGTGGCAGGCGTTGCCGTTCCATCAGCTGCTCGGCTGGCTGCACATCCTCCCGAAGAACCTCTACGTGTGGGCCTACTGTTCGACCAAGACAGGCGAGGCACGGGCGGCCGTCGAGTTCTGCGCGAACGTTCCCGAGAGCAGCAGCATGCTCGGACGCCTCGTCTGGCTCTATCTCGGAACCGAAGCAGGCGTCGTGGTCGCGGTGACTACGCTGGTGCTGGCGGCCATCGCGATGCTGGTCCAGCCGTACGCCCGAACTGTGCGCGAAGGTCGGCCGGAACGCGGGCAGTGGCCCGAGCCGCCTGCGCCGAACCCGGAGCCGCCGGCCGACCTTTGATCGCGGGGCGCGTCGGTGCGCTGCAGTTGCACTCCCGCAGCCGTTGCCACGCTGCAGCTCGTAAGAAATGAGCGGCCGGCGCTAGAGACGACGCCGGCTGCTCAAGCGCTCTTCCACGGCCGCACGTTGTAGACGAGGGTGCCCAGAGCGGCCAGCGTTCCCGATCCTGTCAGCACCTGCGCGCGGCAGAACACGATCGAGCGGCCGCGCTTGGTGATCCAGCCCTCCGCCACCGCATCTTCGCCGATGATCGGCGCCAGGTACTGAATCTGCATGTCGATGGTGGAGTAGCGATGCGGCTCGTCGTAGCCGCCGCCGATCGCCGGCACCACCACGGTGTCGATCAGCGTGGCGATGGCGCCACCATGCATGACGCCGGCCGGCTGGTTCAGCTGAGGCCGGAACGGCAGGCGCATCCGTGCATAGTCGGTACGGACCTCTTCGAGCTTGATGCCGGTGACGCCGGGGAAATAGTCGGCGCTACCGGGTGTGAACTCGGCGAATCGCGCGGCGCGAGCCTGCGGCAGGGGCGGGAACAGATGTGCGTGAGGTGCCAGGTTCGGTTCGGCCGTGCTCATGTCTTTGGGTAGCAGGCCCACACAGTCGCACAAATGAAGTCGGCCTTGGCGGTTGCCGCTCGGCACAGCAGTGCCGTAGGGTGCGGTCATGCCGCCCACCATTCCTGCCCGCGCGGTCGTTGCTGGCGCGATCTTGGCGGTGCTCATCCGCGCTCCGGCTGCGTTGGCCGGCGACGCTTGCGGCCAGCCCGTGACGGCCGGGTCCACGCCGAAAGCCAGCGACGCCCTGGCCGTCCTCCACGCCAGCGTCGGCGGGGCGCAGTGCGACGGGCGGCCGTGCATCTGCGATGTGGACGGCGACGTGCGGGTGACGGCCAGCGATGCGCTGCGCGTGCTGCACGCGGCGGTCGGGCTGGGGCGTATCCGATCCTGCTGCATGACCGTCGAGCCAGGGTGCACCGCGCTCGACATCTTCACCGCATCCACATCAACGATCGATTATGGCTCGACCGGGATCGCACACGGCAGTCCGGTGCCGGAGGCCCATCTCCTGACGATGCAGGTCGTGCACCGCTGCTCCAGTAGTCACCTGCCGTGCACCAGCGACGGCGATTGTGACGGCGGAAGCTGCAACGCGACGTGCGACTGCCTTGTCGATCCCGAATGCGAGGTGCGCGGGCCGGTTCAGCGGCGACACTGTCGCACGACGCAGAAGGATTGCGTCACCAACGCCGACTGCCCCGCCGGTGTTGCGTGCGTCTCCATGTTCCTGCCGCCTGTGCCGCTTTCGTCGGCAGGCAACCCCATGTGCATGGTCACGGTTGTGGAGCAGGACTTCGTGGGCACCATCGACGCCGCCGAGGGATCACTCGTGCTCGGAGGCGTGATTCGCGCACGAATGTACCTGGGAATTTCTATCAGTCAGCCTTGTCCGCGGTGCGGCAACCCACAGGAGACGCCCGCCGTAGGCGATCAGTTCACATGCGAAGGCGGCCAATTCCCGGGTGCTGCATGCCGGGTCGATGCGGCCGGTCTCTTCGGCGGAACCTCGTTCGACTGTCCACCGCCCCTCGGGGAATCCATTGTGGGCGGCGGCATTGCCGTCCCTTTCCACGAGCTGACCACCGGCGCCGTGGAGAAGACGGCGCAACTGCCATGTGCCAATTTCTCTTTTCAATCTCATCCTTCGCGCGGAAACGGCAGGTGCATCGACCGCATCGGTCCGGAGGACCCCACGTGCACGAGCAACGCCGACTGCAGGCGCTGCACTGACGATGTCACCGTGGCCTGTACGACGGACGCTCAATGCGGCGGCGTGGGCAGGTGCGCGGAAGCGCCAGAGCAGCCCGTCACTTGCGGCTATTGGTGCCATTGCGGCTTTTGCGACAACGATCCGGCTCGTCCGTGCTTGCACGACGACGAATGTCCCGCGGGCCAGAAGTGCCTGATCGGCACCGGGTCCGGTACTGCGCCGAATGCGCCGCAGCAGAAGCCCAACGACTGCTCGCAGGACAGGTTCCTGTGCGACGGCTCGGAGGACGAGAAGTGCAGCACCACCGCGCAAGGTCGATGCGAGCTTCAGCCTTTCCGCAACTGCCAGGAGAGCAGCACCTGCGGGGCTCAGGCTGCCGGTGACTGTCTCTTCGAGAACCGGTCCTGCTTCGAGCCCCGGATCGTACGGAATGGAGCGACGTCGCCACTGGCCGCCTACTGCCGTCACGATCGCACTCCATGCATCTCCAACGTCGATTGCAGCGACGCCGATCTCTGTATCGCCGATTCGCTGTCGCCTCGGCTGGTCTCTATCGGGTGTTTCCCCGGCGGATCATCAAGCACCGTCAACTCCGCGGCGGGACTAACCGGTCCGGCCGTGTGGCACCTCGATACGCTGGTGCGCATCTGCCGCTGCGGCGACGGCGTCATCGGATGCAACGAGGAATGCGACGACGGCAACGCCGCCGGTGGCGACGGCTGCAACGGCCAGTGCCGCGACGAATGAGCGCACCCGGCAGCAGTTCTGGCACAGCGTCCAGAGCACTCGCCGCCGGAGGCAGAGCTCATCGGCTGCGCGGCCGGGGCCGCGTCTTTTCGATGGACACCAGCCAATCTCGCTGTCATTAGAGGCCGGGGGTTCGGTGGGGATCCGGGGAAAATCAGGGTTCGTGTGCGCTGTCGTGGCGGCGATGTCCTGCCACGCAACCGCCGCCCATGCGGTCACGGTCGAACTGAACTTTCTCTACGTGCACGGCGTCCAGAACTGCGACGACAGCCGCCAGAACGCGCATCATGCGCTGGACGAGTTGGAATCGGCCGTCAACGCGTCGCTGCCCGCGCGGATTGCCACCTACCAAGCCGCACATCCCGGCGTCACCGTGGTCGCCAGCAGCGCCCGCGCCAACCTCTACACGGCCACCCCCTCGGGTACCCAACCAACGGACTCGCCCGATCCTCTTCATATGGATGACTGGGAGACTGGCGACCCCGGCTGCAATGCCACGCGCCAGGGCGACCCGTGCACGACCGGCTATGAGTGGCGCTACCGGCTCGTGCAGGAGATCGAGCGGTTTTTCCCCGAGCCCGCGCGCAACCTCATCCTGATCGGCCACAGCGCCGGCGCGCGCGCGGCCATGGAGATCGCGTCGAACACCGGGCCGAACGGCGTCGGCACCTACGACTGGGGCGTCGCCGATCGCATTGCCGGCGTCGTCTCCCTTCACGGCATGATCGATGCGCTGGGCTCGAGCGACTACGACTTTCTCGGCACCACCAGCTTCGAGACCGGCTGCCAGGAGGGCGACGTCTTCGCCAGCGCCATCGACACGTGCACGCCGGGCAACGGCTGGTGCGAGTACGCCGCGCGCATGGACGGCAGCGGCGCCGCCGACATGGTCGCGCAGAACAAGCGCGCATTGATGCTGACGTCGTGGGCGAGCTGCTCGCCGAGCCCATGGACGGGACGCAGCGACGGCGCGCTGCCGTACGACGCGCAGGCCAGTCCCATGGCAGTGGGCCTGGACATGACGCCGGCGCCGGATCAGACGCAGCGGCCGGCTCACGGTCAGCTGTACGGATCGTTCTGCCACAGCGACATCACGCAATCCTCGAGCACGCGCCACGTGGCTGCGCGCGATGCCGTGCGCCAGCGTCTCTTGGACTGGCTGTTCGTGGCTGCGCCGCGCGTAGCCGCCTCGGGCAGCAACTCCACCTCCGGCTCTCTCAGCCAGGGGCAGTTCAGCTCGACGTTCACGATGGGCTCCTCGTGCCCGGGGGGCAACGTCGACGACAATCTCACCTCCGGCACCGAAGGCCTCGGCCTGGACGTCGTCGGGGTGTGCCGGCATCCGGGCTTCTTCGACGGCGACGACCATGCGGTTGCGGCCAGCGAAATCACCGTCACGAACGGTGCCACCTGCAACGGCACGTACCGGTGGCAGCAGAATCACGATGGCAGCGACCCGCACGCCGCAACGTTCTGGTGGAAGACTCGCTCGCTGTACGCCGACGGTCCCGACCTGGTCCATCACGTTGTCTCGCAGGCCCTCGCCGGCTGCGGCAACGGCGAGTTGGACGAAGGCGAGGCCTGCGACGACGGCAACCAGGTCGGCGGCGACTGCTGCTCCTCGACCTGCGAGCAGGATGCTCCCGGCAGCGCATGCACGGCCGATGGCAATCCCTGCACCAACGACGTCTGCAACGGCGCAGGGACGTGCGGCGTGGCCAATACCGCACCCTGCAACGACGGCGTCTTCTGCAACGGCGCCGACACGTGCTCGGCCGGAAGCTGCTCGGTGCACGCCGGCAATCCCTGCAGCG
Source organism: Candidatus Limnocylindrales bacterium (assembly GCA_035626395.1). Taxonomy (NCBI): domain Bacteria; kingdom Bacillati; phylum Chloroflexota; class Candidatus Limnocylindria; order Candidatus Limnocylindrales; species Candidatus Limnocylindrales bacterium. The sequence goes on from DASPNR010000042.1 coordinate 749,562, forward strand.
GCGGCGGCCAGTGCAGCAACGTCTGCAACGAGAGCGCCGACAGCTGCCTGGCGCCTGCCGGCACCGCGTGCGCCAGCGACGGCAATCCGTGCACCGACGACGTCTGCAACGGCGCGGGCGGCTGCGGCGTTGCCAACACTGCCCCCTGCGACGACGGCGCCTTCTGCAACGGCGCCGACACGTGCTCGGGCGGAAGCTGCTCGGCGCACGCCGGCAATCCGTGCGCGGGCGGCGGGCAGTGCGGCGATCAGTGCAACGAAGCTGCCGATCACTGCTTCGATGCGGCCGGAACCGCGTGCGCGGCCGACGGCAATCCCTGCACCGACGACGTGTGCAACGGCGCCGGCGCGTGTGGCGTCAGCAACGTCGCGGCCTGCGACGACGGCCTCTTCTGCAACGGCGCCGACACGTGCTCGGGCGGAACCTGCTCGGCGCACGCCGGCAATCCGTGCACGGGCGGCGGCCCCTGCAACAACCAGTGCAACGAGAGCACCGATGGCTGCACCGTGGCCGCGGGCACGCCATGTCCTTCCGACGGCAACCCCTGCACGACCGACGTCTGCAACGGCGCCGGCGTCTGCGGCGCCAACAACATCACAGCCTGCGACGACGGCCTCTTCTGCAACGGCGCCGATACGTGCTCGGGCGGCGCGTGCTCCGTGCATGCGGGAAATCCGTGCACCGGCGGCGGCCAGTGCAACGGCCAGTGCAGCGAAAGCCTCGACTCCTGCGCCGCCGCCGCCGGCACGCCGTGCGCCTTCGACGGCAATCCGTGCACGGACGATGTCTGCAACGGTCTCGGCGCCTGCGGCGTAAGCAACACGAGCACGTGCGACGACGGCGATGCGTGCACGGTCGGCGACCGCTGCCAGGATGGAATCTGCACCGCGCAAGAGCCGCGGACGTGCAGGCCGTGCGAGATCTGCGATGGCACCGCAGGCTGCGTTTCCGAGCCCCGCCTGGATTGCAAGACGGCGCCGAGCGGCGAGGCCGAGCTGCGCATCCGCAACTCCACGCTGGACGAGCGCGACTTCTTCGCCTGGAGCTGGCGCCGGGGCCAGGCCACCGATCTTCTCGACCTCGGGCCGCCCGACGTTCGCAACAATTACGAGCTGTGCGTGTTCGACGAGTCCGAGGGCGAGGCCGCGCTGCTGTTCTCGATGACGGCTCCCGGCGATGCGCTGTGCGGCAGCCGCTCGTGCTGGCGCTTCGGCACCCGCTCGGTCAAGTACAAGAGCACCGAGCTGCTGCCCGATGGCGTGCGAACTCTCATCGTCAAGACGGGCGAGAACGGCAGGGCCAGCCTCAAGATGCAGGGCGCGGGTCCGCTTCTTTCCCAACGCGAAGGCGGAATGACCGAGCTGCCGCTTACTCTGCCGATCACGGTCCAGCTGCGCTCGACGCTCGGCGGATGCTGGGAAGCGAGCTACAGCCAGTCCGAGCTCAACAACCAGACGACCTTCGAAGGCGGCTCGGACTGACATGCGCGCGAGCCGGTCGTTCGGGCATGCGGTCCTCCTCTGCTGGACGCTGATCGGCGCATGCAGCAGCGGGCCGCCCGCTCCGGCCGAGCCCGGCCGGAGCATCCAGGTCACCGAGGTCAACTCCGGCTTCCTCTCCGACTATGGGCGGCTGGCGCCCGCGCAGCGGTGGCCGACGCTGTTGGTGCGCCTGGACATGAAGGCGCGCCCGCAGAAGATCCATCTGCGGCCGGTCGAGATCTGGCGCGGCGGGACGCGTCACGAGGTTCACGAGCAGGACCTGCCGAATCTGGCAGACGCGCTGGCGCGGGTGGTTCGGACGGCGCTGTCGGAGTCGTTCGAGGTGGTGGCGGCACCGGGCCCCGGCGTTCACGAGCTGCGCATGGCGCTGACCCATGCCGGCCCCGACGCGCGCCGCTATGTGAAGCAGGGCGGGCCGCTGGGACGCCGGACCGGCCCGATGGGCATGACCACGCGCAACTTCGTCCGGGTCGCCGCGCTCGAGGCGGAACTGCTCGAGCCGGGAACGGTTCGGGCGACTGTCGCGGTCCTGGATCGCCGCGCGGCCGACGAGCTACCCAAGGGAGCGGCCGAAAGCTGGGAGGACGTGCATCATGCGTTTTCCTTGTGGGGGGAGCGACTTCGGGCTGTCTTCCAGGCGGCGGGTCCTATATGAAGGCGACGTTCGAACTTCGGGGGATTCACCAGAGATGCATGGTTCGAGAATACTTGCGCAGGCGCTGGGCCTGCTCCTGTTGGCTGCGGCTGCCACCGCCGAACGCGCCGAGGCACGGCGCGTTCACCTGATTCAGCAGGCGACCAACCTTACGGTCGGATCGATCTACGAGCCCAACATCCGGCAGGGCAGGGGCGAGTACATCACCTTCACCTCCGACGGCGACGTGCTCGGCTTCGGTACGGCGCACCTCGGCCGCCGCGAGGTCTATCTGTGGAGCCGCGACGATCGGGCGTCGGTGCGCGTGACCGAGTCCGGCCTGTTCGAAAGCTACGATGCCTCGCGCGTCACCGACGATTTTCGCACGCAGAAGCCGTCGATCATCGCCTTCATCTCCACTGCCGACCTGGATCCATCGGTCGGCAACGCCGATGCCAATCCCGAGCTCTTCATCTGGCGCCTCGACAACCAGCAGTTCCGCCAGCTCACCGACACCGTGGCGCCCGTCATCAACGAGCTGCCGCGTCCGTCCGACACGGCCGACTGCATCGTCTTCCAGTCCACTGGAGATCTGGACGACAACGACGGCTCCTTCCCCGGCAGCGCGCCCAGTGGCTTCCACAACGAGGACGGCAGCCTGGAAGTGTTCTACGTCGACTTCCACGACAACGAGCTGACGCAGTTCCACATCACCCAGATCAGCGACGGGCCCGTGGGCACGCGAAGCGAGAACGGCAGCCCGGGCGGGTACTTCTTTCCCAACCAGTGCGCGAACATCGCCTATCAGTCCGATCACGACCAGTTCGGCGACGGCGCCACCGGCGTCAACGTCTACGACTATCGCAAGGGCAGTGCGGTTCGTGATCTGGTTTCGGAGCCGGGAAATCTCGATGGCCTCAACATCGATCCCCGGATGTCGGGCACGGGGGTCAGCTCGGGCGGCCCGTCGACCGTCTTCGCCAGCAACGCCAATCTCTGGAACAACGGATCGAGCGGTTTTCAGATCTTCAAGTTCGCGATCCTGACCGGGGCGCTTCGGCAGCTGACCGGCGATCCGAACGGCGGCCATCGACGCCCGTCGGTCAGCGACGGCAGCACCGTCGTCGTGTTCGAATCCACCGGAGAACCGGCCGATCCGGCGCTCGGCTCCAAGCGCGGCCCCGATGGGCCGCACAACGCCGATGGCAACTCCGAGATCGTTCGTTTCGTGGGCAAGCGTGTGGTGCGTCCGATCACGCGCACGACCGGCTGCACCAACGACCTTCCCTCCATCATGGGCAACGGCCGTGGCATCGCGTTCCGCTCCGACTGCGATCTGGTGGCTGGCCACAACAGCGCCGGCGTCCAGCAGGTGTTCGCGTACTACGAGCTGCATCGCGGCGAGGAGCTGTACCAGATCGACGAATGCGCGATCACCGGCGGGTGCTGCAGCACCGCCAACGGCTGCTACGAAGAAGTGGTGGCGCGCGCGTACAGCGTGCCGCGACCGGGCCAGTGATCTGCTCCAACGCCTGATTTCCGTGCGCGCTCGGCGCGGCGGTCAGGTGGGCATCCCCCGTCCAAACCGCCTCTGCGATGCCATCGGCATCTGAGCCTCGCAGCGTAGGTGCGTCACATCGTCCCTCGGCTGCGGCCTCGTTGGCCCGCCATCGAGTCGCGCGTTCGTGCAATCGCCGCTCCGGGCGTTGACGCCTGCCGTCCATCGGCCCAGCCTCCAACCTTGGAACCGCGCGTGCAGGCTTGAATGTCTGTGCGGCGGGAAAGTCATCTGACCAAACCGCAGCGTCATCGACGCGAGAGGAGACAGACATGGCGAGCACCTCCAGCATAGTAGAAACCATCGACATCGCCGTGCCGGTTCGCACGGCCTACAACCAGTGGACCCAGTTCGAGGAGTTCCCGCAGTTCATGCAGAGCGTGGAATCCGTCAAGCAGCTCGATGACGCCACCCTTCACTGGGTCGCCGAAATCGGCGGACGCCAGAAGGAGTGGACGGCCAAGATCACCGAGCAGATTCCCGACAAGCGCATCGCCTGGACCAGCATCGACGGTGCCCACAACGCAGGCGTCGTCACGTTCCATCGGCTCTCGGACGAGACATGCCGTGTGACGCTGCAGCTCGAGTACCAGCCCGAGGGTGCCCTCGAAGCAGTCGGCGACGCCATCGGACTGATGACGTGGAACACGCGCGAGAATCTCGAGCGCTTCAAGTCGTTCATCGAGCAGCGCGGGGAGGAGACCGGCGGCTTCCGCGGCGAGATCCAGTCGCCCGAGGATCGGCGCGAAGGCACGCATCACGCGCAGCATGCGCAGAGCTCGAACTTCGCCACGCGAATGCCGGACCAGGGGTCGCAGCAGGGGCAGAGCAGCGGCATGAGCTCGCAGCAGGGCACCGGCGGCTTCGGCAAGCAGCGGAGTCAGAGCTCGGGCTACGGCGACCAGAGCGGCATGACCGGCACGCAGCAGGGCAGCGACTTCGGGCGCACCTCCAAGCAGCAGCAGCAGGGCATGGGCATGGGACAGCAGGGTTCCTCGCTCGGCTCTCAGCAGCAGCAGCAGGGCATGACGAGCTGGCAGCAGGGACAGGGCGGCGAAGGAATCTCGGGCGGTGAGGACTCACCCGCCGAAGACATCATGTCGCATCAGAACGAGCCGGCGTCGGCTCAGCGCGGATCGTCGACGCTGGCGAGCAAGACGACGTCGCGCGATCGGCGCCGGCAGTAGAGAGGCACGGGCGGCACATCGCCGCCCCACAGGTCACCCGTACGAATGTCACTGAGCACGCTTCTCGCGAGGGCCTGCTCAGTGATATCTACGGGGGAGCGGCACGGGCCCAACGGCTCGTGCCGCTCGCGTTTTGGGCCGTCAGGTCTGCACCGGGCGCAGCGCCTGGTGAGCTCAGAGGTCTGAGTGTCCTCTACTCCCCTACGCGAGCGCCTGGGCGATCTTCTCCAGCGTGTCCTTGGCGTCGCCGAACACGAGCACGGTGTTCGGCATCGTGAACAGGTCGTTTTCGATGCCGGCAAAGCCGGGATTCATCGAACGCTTCAGCACGATGCACGCCTTGGCCAGATCGGCGTTCAGGATCGGCATGCCATAGATCGGGCTATTGGTGTTGGTCTTCGCGGCCGGATTCACGACGTCATTGGCGCCCACGACCAGCGCAACGTCGGCCTCGGCGAACTCGTCGTTGATCTCCTCGAGCTCCTTGAGCGCATCGTAGGGAACGTTGGCCTCGGCCAGCAGCACGTTCATGTGGCCCGGCATTCGGCCAGCCACGGGATGGATGGCGTACTTGACCTCCACGCCTTCCTTCTCGAGCAGGTCGGCCAGCTCGCGCAGCGCGTGCTGCGCCTGGGCAACGGCCATGCCGTAGCCGGGGCACACGATGACCTTCTGGCCGCCGCTCAGAAGCATCGCCGCATCGCCGACGCTGGCCTCACGCACCTCGGCGCCGGTCGAGGAGACGGCCACCGCGCTCTCGTCGACCTTGCCGAAGGCGCCGAACAGCACGTTGGTGAAGGAGCGGTTCATCGCGCGGCTCATGACGATCGAGAGGATGAAGCCGGAAGCGCCGTCGAGAGCGCCAGCGATGATGAGCACGTTGTTGCCGAGGGCGAAGCCGGTGGCCGCGGCCGCCAGGCCCGCGTACGAGTTCAGCAGCGAGATCACCACCGGCATGTCCGCGCCGCCGATTGGGATCACCAGCAGCACGCCCACGGCGAAGGCGATCAGCAGCATCGGGTAGAGCATCCACGACAGCGCCGGCCAGGCCGTCATGCCCACCAGCAGGAGGACGGCGGTGGCGAACAGCGCGATGTTCGACTCGTTCTGGTAGGGGTAGGTGATGTTGCGTCCGGGAATGACGCCCTGGAGCTTCCCGAACGCCATCAGCGAGCCCGTGAAGGTCAGGCCGCCGAACAGCACCTCGAACCCGAGCGCACCCATGGTGATGCGTGCCAGCTCGTGGCCGAGTTCGTGCGTGTGATGGTAGTACTCGGACACGCCCACCAGCGCCGCCGCCAGGCCGCCGAAGGCGTGGCTCAGCGCGATTCGCTCGGGCATCTTCGTCATCGGAATGAGCGCCGACATGGCGACGCCGATGGCGCTGCCGATGCCGGCCGAGATGATGATCCACTTGTAGGTGACGATGTCGGGATGCATGAGCGTCCCGAGCACGGCCGCGGCCATGCCGGCCTCGGCCATCCAGACGCCGCGCCGCGCGGTCTCGGCGCTGGTCAGCCCGCGCAGGCCGAGGATGAACAGGACCGAAGCGACGAAGTAGAGGAATTCGGCCAGACCGCTCACGCCCTGCCTCCACCACGCTTGCGGAACATCTTCAGCATGCGGTCCGTGATCAGGAAGCCGCCTACGACGTTGATCGTCGCGGCCAGCACGGCGATGAAGCCCAGCACGGTGCTGAAGCTGTTGTACTGAGCCCCGGCCGCCACCAGCGATCCGACCAGCGAGATGCCGGAGATCGCGTTGGTGAACGCCATCAGCGGCGTGTGCAGCAGCGGCGGAACACCGCTGATCACGCCGTAGCCGACGAAGGCGGCCAGGACGAAGACGTAGAGTCCGAAGAACATCTCGGGCGTCATGTGTGCTCCTTGAAAAGACGCGCGGCGGCAGCGGCGCCTAGGCGCCGACGGCCTCGGCGACCTGGCTGTCCGCGATCCTGCCTTCGTGCGTGACCACGCAGCCGCGAACGATCTCCTTATCGAAGTCGTACTGGAGCTGCCCGTCCTTGAGCATGTACAGCAGCAGCTTCTCGACGTTGCGCGAGAACATCGAGCTGGCGTCGCGGGCGGCGTCGCTCGGAAGGTTGGTCGGACCGATGATCTTGATGCCGTTTTCCTCGACGATCTCGCCGGGCCTGGTCAGCTCGCAATTGCCGCCCTGCTCGGCGGCAAGATCGATGATGACCGAGCCCGGCCGCATGCGCCGAGCCATATCGGAGGTGACCAGGCGCGGCGCCGGCCGCCCAGGAATCAACGCCGTCGTGATGCAGACGTCGGCCTTTTCCAGGTGTTTCGCGATGACCTCGTTGGCGCGCCGCTGGAACTCCTCGCCGACCTCCTTGGCGTAGCCGCCGGCGGTCTGAGCGTCGGCCTGGATGCCGACGTCGATGAAGGTGGCGCCGAGGCTTTCGACCTGCTCCTTGACGACGGCGCGCACGTCGTAGGCCTCGACCACGGCGCCGAGGCGCCGCGCGATGCCGATGGCTATCAGCCCGGCCACGCCGGCGCCGAGGATGACCACTCGCGCAGGCTCGATGCGGCCGGCCGCCGTCATCAGAAGCGGGAAGAGCTTGGGCAGGTGCTGAGCGGCCAGGATGACCGAGCGGTAGCCGGCCACGGTGGCCTGCGAGCTGAGGACATCCATGGCCTGGGCCAGCGTGGTGCGCGGGATGCGGTCGAGCGAGATGGCTGTGACGCCCCTGTCGCGCAGGCTGCGAACCAGGTCGTGCTGCACGAGCGGGAAGAGCAGGCTGACGATGGCTGCGCCCTGCCGGATGGCCGCCACCGTCTCCGCCGTAGGCACGTTGACCTGCACGATCGCGTCGGCCTCGGAGAATAGCGCCACTCGCGTGTGGACGATGCGCGCGCCGGCCGCCTGATACTCCTCGTCCGAGAAGCCGGCGGAGGCGCCGGCGTCGGATTCGACCAGGAACTCGACGCCCTTGGCCGAGAGGCGCTTGATACTGTCAGGAACGAGGGCGACGCGGCGCTCGCCCTCGCGGATTTCTTGAGGCACCCCGATTTTCATCGCGCGGCAACCTAGCGGCGAATGGGGTGGGCGGCAACTGGTGTGGGTACAGGTCGGACTCGAGATGTCCTGCGCCGGTGTCCGAGGGGCCGACGCCTACAAAACGAAGGCGATGCATCGCTGCATCGCCCTCGCTTTCGGCAGGAGGAGATTGTGCCGCGTGTTGCGGCACGTGCCGAGACTCTGGCAGCCGGCGTCAGCCGGCCTTGCTCATCGGCTCCTCGTCGAGCTCATCCAGATCGACATCCTCGTCGCGGCGGCGCTCGCTCAGCTCGACGATGCGCGGGGCCTTGCGGACCCGGCGCGCCGCAGTCTGCCGCAGGGGCGCCAGGCCCGTGCGGATATAGTCGGCGCTGACGCCGAGCACGTCACAGATGTTCTCGAAGGAGAAGGGCCATTCGCGGTCGCCCGAGAAGATCCACTCCGCAGCCTCGTCGTGGAGGTCGCGTCCGCGCGGATCGCGCGAAAGGGCGTACTTCTGGTAGCACTCGACGGCATCCCGGAGGATGGCCAGCATCAGCCCCCGCTCATTGGAGCCGCCGGCGTCGCGGCCGAGATTGGCGAAGAACTGCTCCGGCATGAGGGCATCCGGCTCGAAAAGCTTGGCGGTCGTATCGGCCATTTCCGTTTCCTCAAGGCCTCTGACGGCGCGGTCTCTTGAATATTCTCAACAGGGCGAAATTAATCGGCGGTCCCCAAAGGCCCTCAGCGCCCCCGCAACCTGGCCAGCGCGCGCCGATCCCGTTTGCCGGGGCGGCCCATGCCGGGTTGGAAGGCGGCCTTCTCGGATTTGAGCTCGGCTGCCAGCCTCTCGCGCTTCTCCTTGCTCGCCGGCGTCTCCTCGTAGAGCAGGGCCGCCTCCGGAGCACCACGGCGGACGTCGGAGAGCGCCAGGACAATCACAGTTCGCTCGACCCGGCCAGTAGTTACGACGATTTCCTCGCCTATCCGGACAGGTCGCGCGGCCTTCGCTCTGACTCCGCCGACGTGCACGTGCCCGCCGGCCACGGCCTCGCTGGCGAGGGAGCGCGACTTGAAGAACCGCGCCGCCCACAGCCACTTGTCCAGACGCACGCCGTCCTCGTGCCGTGACGGACCTGGCTCCTGTGCTCGTCCCATCGCCTGGAGCGATCCTAGCCCGCATCCGCCGTGTTGCCACCGGTCCAGGCCGCGACTAGCTTCCGCCCATGGCGATCAAGCGAGTGGAACCCGACGAGGCCGCACGCCTCATGAACGACGGCTGGACCTACCTGGACGTGCGCTCGGTACCCGAGTTCGAGCAGGGCCATCCGGCCGGCGCCTTCAACATCCCGCTCCTGGACATGGTGCCGGGCCAGGGGCTGCGTCCGAACCCGGCCTTCGTGGTCGAGGTCAGGAATACGTTCCCGCCCGATGCCCGCCTCGTCGTGGGCTGCAAGAGCGGGGGCCGCTCGGCCAAGGCGGCGCAGATGCTGGCCGAATCCGGCTACACCAACGTCGTCGACATGCGCGGCGGGTTTGGCGGCGAGACCGACGCCGGCGGCCAGGTCACCTGCGCCGGCTGGCAGGCGCGCAAGCTTCCCACCTCCTCGACGGCTGAGCCGGGGCGGTCCTACCGCGAGCTCAAGAAGTAACCCGCCGGGCACCTTCGCGGCGGTGCGAAGGTGCCCCAGCGCCTCGATCACAGCCCGGTGAATCGGTTGTGCGTCAGCACGACATTGTCGCCGAGCTCGATCGACGTCACCGAGCTTCCGCCGCCGAACAGCGCGCCGTCCCAGTCGGTGCCGATCTTGAGGACGATGCGGCCATTCGGGCAGAAGAGCGTGCCGCCGCCGGTGTTGTCCTCGCCGATCTCGCAGCGCGCGTTGCCCGTGCCCTTGCTGTAGATCAGCAGGTGATCGGCCGTCAGGCCGTTCTGCAGATTCCAGATCCAGTTCTGGTCCGAGTTCAGCGAAGTAGCGATGCGCAGGATCATGACGGTGTTGGCGCTGCCGCCGCCGTCCAGATTGATCGTGACGTTGTTTCCGCCGGTGATGTTGTCCAGATCGATGACGTTGAGACCGCCGGGGTTCGTCGCCGTGATCGTCTTGGTCGATCCGCCGGTGATGCCCGTGAAGGTCGCGCCGAGATTCTGCGTCGCGGCCTGGGCATTGAGCAGCCCCGCCGTGCTCGTGGAGATGGCCGTCTGCGCGTCGATGCATTCATCGACACGCACGTCGTCGCCCGTGGTGTCGTAGAACGTCGGTGAAGGCGTCTTGTTGACCTGCTGTCCGGGGCCGATCGAGCTGAAGCCGACGCCGGGCAGGGATGCGCCGGCAACGCCGCTGACGCGGGCGTTGTTGGTGACGATGTCGCCGCCGTCGACGTTGGCGAAGGAGTCGAACTCGGTGCCGGGCGTCGTATTGTCGCCGCGCGTGGTGACGATGTCGCCGTCGGTAACCGAGTTCTGGCCGAAGACGCCGAAGTTGCCGCACCAGTCGCCGGTGCTCTGGACGCCGTTGTTGACGTCGATGCGCTTGTCGTTGTCGGTGCCGGGATTGCCGACGGCCAGCCAGCGGCAGGCCACGCCGGTGACGACGTAGGAGGTGGCGGTGCAGTTGCCGAGGTTGCAGGCCGAGGCGCTGGAGCACTCGTCGCCGTCGTCGCACGCGCCGCCCTGATTGTCGGGCGCCTCGGCGCACACGCCCGCGCCATTGCACTGGGGTGAGGTGCACACGCCGTCGGGAGCATCGGTGCAGGAGCTGCCGGCCGCTTCGAACGTGCAGTCGGCGGCGCAGCAGTCGCCGTTGTCATTGTTGCCGTCGTCGCAGGCCTCCGGGCCCGAAGTTGAGCCGTTGCCGCAGGACGTGCAGGCGGTGGTGCAGCCGTCGTCCTCGTCCATGTTGCCGTCGTCGCATTCCTCGCCGGTGTCGGTGACGCCATCCCCGCAGATCGGCTCGGTGCAGTTCTCGCGGCAGGCATCGGGCGTGGTGTTGCTGTTGCCGAGCCCGTCGTCGCACTCCTCGGCACCGTTGTCGTTGATCGTACCGTCGCCGCAGAACTCGTCGACGCACGCGGACGTGCAGCCGTCGCCGCTGATCTCGTTGCCGTCATCGCAGCCTTCGCCGGCATCGATGACGGTGTTGCCGCAGTCGGGACAGCTTCCGTTGGCAAGCGCGTCGTCGAACAGGTCGCAGTCGCGGTCCAGCGCATAGGCGGCATCGAAGATGCGGCAGACGCGGCATTCCAGGCGCTCGATGCTGCAGCTGGCGAGGCCGGCCGCGTCCGTGTCGTCGCCGTAGACGCCGCAGATGCCGGAAAGGCCGGGGTAGATGCCGGCCAGATCTCCGGCGGGGCACTTCACCGACAGCAGCGCCTGCACGGTTCCGGCCGCCTTGAGCACGCGCCCCTGCGCGTCGGTGGTGATGGAGTCCAGGCACCCTTCCATGCTGGCCGCATCGACGACGGTGCCGTCCTTGAGCCCGATCTTCAGGCAGCGCTCGACTTCCTTGTGCATGGCATCGTGCAGCTTGCGCCAGGCGCCGGTGATGGTGGAGGAGCACTTGCCCTGGGGATCTGCGCCCGAGCTGGCGGCCAGGGTGGCGTCGAGGTCCTCTTCGAACGCATCGTACATCAGACCGAGATTTTCGGTCACGTAGCCGTCCTCGACCGTCGCGGCGTCGGTGTAGCCGAAATCCGGATCGGTCGGGCATGACGTGGCTATCGCCGACGCGATCTTGGCCGCTGCCTTCTGCACCTTGCCCTTGAGATCGGCCGAGAGGCAGTCCTGCGCCGTGACGCCGTCGGGCAACGCGTCCTTGGCTGCGCGGCGAATGCAGGCCGAGGCATCCTTCAAGACGGCGCCGCTGATCTTGCGTGCCGACTTCACGATCTTGTTCAGGCAGGCCTGCTGCGCCTTGTCCTGCTGATCCGCGGGTGCCGTTCCTGCAGCCGCGACCAGCATGGCGGCGGTCAACGCAACGAGACGAATGGCTTTCATTGGTTCCCCCAAGCTTCGATGTACGGGATCGGCAGTTCCCCGCTGCCGGCAACGCCGGACTTTGTATCCCGGTGCACACGCATGGGAAAGGCGGAAAAAAGGGGGCGCGTGCGGATTCTTCGCGTCGCCGAGCGGGCCTCCGGGTGCGCAAACCAGGCCGCGCCTAGGGCGCCGGCTCCTCGATGGGCCGTGAGAAGAACTTGCCGCTCGAGCGCACCAGCCGCCGGCCCTCGCGCAAGATCTCGGCCTCGATGACGAGGTAGCGAGGATGCTGGCGCGAGGCGACGAACGCACGAACCTCCAGATCCTGCTCGACAGGGCAGGGCTGCTCGTAACGGACGTTCAGCTCGCCGGTGACCACACGCACGTTCTCGAGGAAGACGGCGGCCGCGCACGAGAGTTCGTCCAGGATCGTGGCCACGATACCGCCATGGGCGATGCCCGGCGCGCCGTGGAACTTGTCGGGAATACGGTACGTGGTGCGCACCCGGTCGCCGTCACGGAAGAACCGCAGGTGCAGGCCTGCCTCGTTGCTGCGCGAGCAGCCGAAGCAGCCGCCGTCGCCGAATGGAAAGAGCAGCTCGTCCCGATGCGCCTGCGACACGGACGGCGATCTACGGGAAATCGACGCTCGGACCAAACCCGTATAGGAAGGCCTGGTGAGCACGAGCGGCGAGCTGCGGCGCGGTGGCGCGCGCGTGCGCGACCTCGACCTGCGATGGATCGAGCAGGGTCGCGGGCCGCTGGTTCTGCTGTGTCACGGGTTCCCGGAATGCTCGTGGTCGTGGCGGCACCAGCTGCCGGCGCTGGCGGCCGCCGGCTTTCGCGCCGTTGCGCCCGACCTTCGCGGCTACGGCGACACCGTCGGACCGACGGCGCCGCACGATTGCGACGCGGTCGCGCTGAGCGAGGACCTGGTGGCCCTGGTTCAGGCGCTCGGTCACACCAGCGCGCTGCTGGTGGGGCACGACTTCGGCGCGCTGCTGGCGTGGCATGCCGCCGTCCTTCGGCCTGAGCTGTTTCGCGCCGTTGCCTGCCTGTCGGTCGGTTATCCGACGTTCCTGACCGGGGCGCGGCCGCCGATGGAGATCCTGCGGGAGCGGACGGGGCAGGACTTCCACTACATCCTCTACTTCCAGGAGCCGGGGGTGGCCGAGAAAGAGCTGGAGGCCGACGTACGCCGAACTCTGCTTGCCGTGTTCTGGGCCAGCAGCGGGGAGGGGGCGCAGGCCGGCGCGCCGTTCGTTGCCGGCACGCGGTCGCGTTTCCTCGAAGGCATTCCGGCGCGCATGCCGTCGTGGCTCGCGGAGGAAGACCTCGACGTCTACGTGCGGGCGTTCGAGCGCAGCGGCTTCGGCGGACCTCTCTCCTGGTATCGCGCCTTCGACATCGGCTGGCAGCGCCTCGGCGATCGCCGCGGTGCCGACGTGGAGGTTCCCGCGCTGTTCATGGCCGGCGCGATCGATCCTGTTCTCGCCTCCACCGGCGGATTGCTCGCGCGCATGCGCACACGGGTCCGGCATCTGGAGCAGTCGATCGTGCTCGACGGCTGCGGCCACTGGATTCAGCAGGAGCGTCCGAAGGAAGTCAGCGCCGCCCTCGTCGACTTCGCCGGTCGCCATGTCTGACGAAGCGCGAGTCGAGCTGCTGCCCTCCCTCGACGGCGTCGATGCCGCCGAGTGGAACGCGCTGGTCGGCCCCGACGATCCGTTCCTCGAATACGAGTTCCTGCACGCGCTCGAGACTTCCGGCGTCGTGGGCCAGTGCACCACGTGGCAGCCGCGCCATCTGACGGTGTGGGACGGCAAGCGCCTGATCGGTGCGATGCCGCTGTACGTGCGAAACGATTCCTACGGCGAGTACATTTTCGACTTCGGCTGGGCCGAGGCCTATGCGCGCGCCGGCATGCGCTACTATCCCAAGGCGGTTGCGTCGGTGCCTTTCACCCCGGTGACGGGTTCGCGGCTGCTGGTGGCGCCCGACCGCAGCTTCGATGCCGTTGCCGCCGTCATGGTCGATGCTCTTCCACGCGCGGCCGAGGCGCTCGAACTCTCGGGCGTTCACGTGCTCTTCCCGCGCCGGCACGAGCACGACTTCCTGGTCTCTCGCGGCTTCCTCTCGCGCATCACGCACCAGTACCACTGGTTCAACCGCGGCTACCGCACCTTCGACGACTACCTGGCCGACCTGCGCTCCAAGAAGCGCAAGCAGGTCCTGCGCGAGCGCGCCGAGGTTGCCGAGCAGGGCCTGAAGGTGACGCTGATCGAAGGCGACGCCGTCACGCCCGAGCACGTGGCAGCCGTGTGGCGGTTCTACCTGGGGACCGCTGAGCGCAAATGGTCGCAGCCGTACCTGGTGCGCGAGACGTTCGAGACGCTGGCGACCACGTTCCGCAAGAACCTGGTGCTGGTGCTGGCGCACGACGGGCGCCGCTACGTCGGCGGCACCTTCAACGTGCGAGGCAGGAACGCGCTCTTTGGCCGCTACTGGGGAACCATCGGCCATTATCCCTCGCTGCACTTCGAGTGCTGCTACTGGCAGCTCATCGAGTACGCCATCGAGCGCGGCATCGAGCTGGTGGAGGCGGGCGCGCAGGGCGAGCACAAGTTCCTTCGCGGTTTCGTGGCGCGTCCAACCTACAGCGCCCACTGGATGGCCCATCCCGGCGGTTTCCGCGCCATCGCCAACTTCCTCGAACACGAGCGCGAGTACGAGGGGGAGGTGATCGAGCGCTACAACCGGGTCTCGCCCGTCAAGAGCGAACGCTCGAAGTGACCGCTCCGGCCGCCCCAGCGCGCAGTGGCGCCGGCCGGCGCCTGCTTTGGCGTGCGCAGATCGCGAGATGCGGCGCGCGGAAGGAAGGCGCCGTCGAAAAATTCCGTGCGGCCGGCGTTGCGCGTGCAAGGAGGTGCGAGGGATGAGTTGGTCGGCACCCGCCGCGTTGACCGAGGACCCTTCGAGACTACAATCCACCCAGGATGGCCGATCAGCAGGTACCCGTGCGCCGCGACGAGGGCCAGGTCCTCAGCCGAGAGAAGACGCGGCTGAAGCGGCCGCCCATGTATGCCGTCGTGCTCCTCAACGACGACTACACCCCCATGGAGTTCGTCGTCTGGATCCTCCAGATGGTCTTCTACAAGGACCACGCGGAGGCGACGCGCCTGATGCTCCAGGTGCACCACGAAGGCCGCGGAGTGGCCGGGATCTTCACGCACGACGTCGCCCGCACCAAGGCGGTCCAGGTCGAGCAGATGGCGCGCAAGCACGAACACCCTCTGGCATGCACCATCGAAGCCGTGGAAAGCTGACGGGAAGGGGATTCGATGATTCGCGACGGCCGTCCGTCCGAGAACTGACGGGAATTGAAGGTCCGATGGGCGCGGCAGGCCGCGGCCTGAGCAACGAGAATACGAGACGATGCTGATTTCGGAGGAACTGGAAAAGACCCTGCAACGCGCGGTGGACCGGGCCAAGGCCGGCCGGCACGAGTTCGTGGCACCCGAGCACCTTCTCTTCGCGCTCACCTCCGATGCCGTGGCAGCCGACATCCTCGTCCACTGCGGCGCCGACCTGGACGGCCTGCGCCGGGAGGTCGACCGCTTCCTCGAGGAGCACATGCCCTCGTACCCGCCGCACGTGGCCGGACCCGACGGCGGCACTCCCGATCCCAGCTACACCATCGGCTGCCAGTTCGTGCTGCAGCTTGCCGCCTCGCACGTGCAGTCCTCGGGCAAGTCGCAGATCGACGGCGGCAACGTGCTGGCCGCGCTGTTCCGCGACGACGAGTCGCACGCGGCCTACTTCCTCAAGAAACAGGGCGTCTCGCGGCTGGACGTCGTCCGCTACATCTCCCACAAGGTTTCACGCGTGGCACCTCGCGGTCTTCCCTTCGAAGGCGGCGCGTCCGGCAGCGATGAGGAAGGCGAGGGCGGCTCCGGTCCCGTTTCCGATCCGCTCGAGGCGTTCTGCACCAACCTCAACGCCAAGGCCGCCGAGGGCCGGCTCGATCCGCTGATCGGCCGCAGCCCCGAGCTCGCGCGCACGATCCACATCCTTGCGCGCCGGCGGAAGAACAACCCCGTGTTCGTCGGCGATGCCGGCGTGGGCAAGACGGCCATCGTCGAAGGTCTCGCCCTGAAGATTCACAAGGGCGAGGTGCCCGAGTATCTGAAGGACGTGACGATCTACGCGCTCGACATGGGCGCCCTGCTGGCCGGCACGCGCTATCGCGGCGACTTCGAGGAGCGGCTCAAGGCCGTCATCGACGCGATCCAGGCCGACCGCGACCACCGCATCCTGTTCGTCGACGAGATCCACAACATCATCGGCGCGGGCGCGGTCTCGGGCGGCGCGATGGACGCTTCCAACATGCTCAAGCCGGCGCTGGCCAGCGGCGACATCAAGTGCATCGGCACGACCACGTACAAGGAGTACCGGCAGATCTTCGAGAAGGACCATGCGCTTTCGCGCCGCTTCCAGAAGGTGGACGTGGGCGAGCCCTCACACGATGAGTCCATCGACATCCTCAAGGGCCTGCAGGGCCGCTACGAGGACTTCCACGGCGTCAGCTACACGCCCGGATCGATCAAGGCTTCGGTGGACCTGTCGGCCAAGCACATCAACGACCGCTTCCTGCCCGACAAGGCCATCGACGTCATGGACGAGGCCGGCGCCGAGGTGAAGCTGCGCGCGAACAAGGCGCCGGTGTCGGTCGATGCGGCGCTCGAGATCGACGTCGCCGCGGCGGCCGGCGCCGACGACGGCGCCGAAAAGAAGCGGCCGCGCGTGACGACGCGCGACATCGAGAATGTCGTCTCGCGCATCGCCAAGGTGCCCACGCGCAGCGTCAAGGTCGACGACAAGAGGCGCCTGGAGACGCTGGCGCGCGACCTGAAGCTTCTCATCTACGGTCAGGAGCAGGCTGTCGAGCAGGTCGTCAACGCGATCCAGCTTTCGCGCGCGGGCCTCGGCGAGCCCGACAAGCCCATTGGCAGCTTCCTGTTCGCAGGGCCTACGGGTGTCGGCAAGACCGAGCTGGCCAAACAGCTGGCGGCCGCGCTCGACATCGCCTTCGTGCGCTTCGACATGTCCGAGTACATGGAGAAGCACTCGGTCTCGCGCCTGATCGGCTCGCCGCCGGGCTACGTCGGCTTCGACCAGGGCGGCCAGCTGACCGAGGCGATCCATCGGACGCCGCACGCCGTGCTGCTGCTGGACGAGATCGAGAAGGCGCACCAGGACATCGACAACATCCTGCTGCAGATCATGGATTACGCCACGCTGACGGATAACAACGGCCGCAAGACCGACTTCCGCAACGTGATCCTGATCATGACGACCAACACCGGCGCGCGCGAAAGCATGGCCAACTCGATCGGATTCGAGTCGAAGGCCGACTTCACCGGCAAGAGCAGCAAGGCCATCGAGACGGCGTTCAATCCCGAGTTCCGCAACCGCCTGACGGCCATCGTGCAGTTCCGCGCGCTCGGCATGGACATCGCCGAGCAGATCGTCGAGAAGATGGTGGCCGAGCTGGAGGCGCGCCTGAAGCCGCGCGGCATCGACCTGGTGCTGGATCCGAGCGCGCGCGCGTGGCTGGCCAGGAAGGGCTACGACGAGAAGTTCGGGGCGCGCCCGATGCGGCGCCTGATCGAGAACGAAATCTCGCACAAGCTGTCCCACGAGATCCTGTTCGGGCGTCTGGCCAGGGGCGGCAGCGTCACGATCAAGGGCGGAGAGAGCGGGCTGGCGTTCGAGTTCTGAGGGCCCGCCGCCATGACGGCGGGCGCATCCCGCGCCTCACGCCGCCTCCCGGCTCCCCACTCCCGTCGTGATCTCCCACAGCCGCAGCGGCCCCTTGCCGCCCGGCTCCAGCGGCGGCGTGGCAAATCCCGCTCCGTCGCGCAGTCCCGCCAGCAGCTCGCGCAGCGCATCGATGGCCGTGAAACGCGGCGCCCATCCCAGCTCGTCGCGAGCGCGCGCCGTGCTCATGATCGGCACCCGCATCGCCAGGTCCACCCAGCCGACGTCCGAGGGCTGAAGGTGGAGACGCCAGGTCGCCGACGCGGCCATGCGAAGCGGAGCCTCGGGCATGCGAATGGGCCGCGCCGACAGCACCGCGGCGAGCGCCGGTCCGTCCAGCACCGGCTCGGCGGCGACGTTGAAGGCGCCGCGCACCGGCCGAAGCAGCGCCAGGCGGGCAGCTTCGGCGACATCGATGGAGTGCACGGCCTGGAAACGCAGCGTGGCAACGTCCGGCACCACCGGCACCAGGCCTGGACGCAGCAGCACGTTCGGGAAGAAAGGGCCTAGGAAGAGGCGGCGGATGCCGGAGGCCGCCTCGCGTTGGAAGATGAGGCCCGGCCGCAGGCGCACGACACGCACGTGCGCATTGGCCGCTTCGAACACGTCGAGCATGCGCTCGACGGCCGCCTTGTGGCGCGAGTACGGCGAGGTGGCGATTCCTTCGCTCGGCCAGCTCTCTTCGACCGGCCGGTTTTTGGGACCGGGGCTGTACGTGCCGACCGATGAAGCGTGCACGAGCGTTTGCACGCCGGCTTTCGCCACGGCCTCCATCACGCGCGCGCTGCCGTCGATGTTGGTGCGCCGAAGGATGTCCTCACGATGCGAGGGCTGGATGAGCCACGCCAGGTGCACGACTGCGTCGGCACCGCAGAAGTGCGGCGCCAGGTCATCGGCGGCCACGTCGGCCTGAACCCACGACGTCTTGTCAGGCCGCCACGCCGGCAGCCGGCGCGCGATACCGACGATGCTCGAGAACTGCGGATCGGATGCGAGGGCGGAGACGAGGCTGGTGCCGAAGTTCCCGGTTGCTCCGGTGATGACGATGCGCACGATGTGCTCCTCCCTGCCTCGGCCGCGCAGCGGCGGCGCGAGTGTCGGTGACGTCGAATCACGATCGGCTCGCCGTGCTCATTGTCAATGCGAGCGGTCCCTCACTCGGCGCACCATCGCCAACAGCGCACCTGCTCGCGGCATGCCGCTCCCGGCGCATGATTTCCCGGCGCCGACGACCGATTGCGCCCATACCGCGGCGGCAAGTCTTGCTCGCCGCGCCGAGGCGACCTACGCGTGAAGGGTGGACCTGCAATCCGCCCTCGCACCCATGGGGCAGGGCGCCGAGCAGATCGCGCACCTCTTCCGATGGATGGCCTGGGGTGCCGCGGCGATCTGGGCAGCCGTGACGGCGCTTCTCCTGTACTCGATCCACGGACGCCGCCGCCTGCGCGATGAGCATCAGGCGCGGCTGCTGATCATCGGCGGCGGCATCGTCTTTCCCGCCCTCGTGCTGACAACGCTGCTCACCTATGGCCTGGCGCTGCTTCCGGACCTTCTGGCTGCCGCGCCACCGGGCAGCGTTCGCATCGAGGTCACCGGCGAGCAGTGGTGGTGGCGCGTGCGCTATCCATCGGGGCACACGCACATCGAGCTGGCGAACGAGCTTCGCTTGCCGGCGGGTGAGCACGTCGAGCTCGAGCTCCGTGCAGCCGACGTGATCCACTCGCTCTGGATCCCTTCGCTCGGCGGCAAAACCGACATGATTCCCGGCCGCACCACACGGATGCGTCTGGGCCCGTCGCGCTCCGGCGTCTATCGCGGCGTCTGCGCCGAGTACTGCGGGGCTTCGCACGCGCTGATGGCGCTCGACGTGCACGTCGTGCCGCGCGAGCAGTTCGATGCGTGGCTGGCCGCGCAGGCGCGACCGGCAGCGGGTCCGCATGATGGCGCCGGCGGCGAGGTCGCAGCAGCGGACCATGGTGACGCTGGAGCAGCCGCTCGCGGCGGCGCCGGTACTGCAGCGACCGGCGGTGATGCAGCCGCTCGCGGCGGCGACCTGTTTCACCTCTACGGCTGCGGTGCCTGCCACACGGTTCGAGGCACGCCCGCGCGCGGACAGGTCGGTCCCGACCTGACGCACGTGGCCAGCCGCCGCGTTCTCGCGGCCGGCACGATTTCGCATGCGAGTCACACCGGCGCGCTGCACCGCGTCCCCGATCGCCGCGCCGCGCTGAAGCAATGGATCGCACGCAGCGAGTCGCTCAAGCCCGGCGTCCACATGCCGGCCTTCGACATGCTCGACGAACGGGAGCTCGACGCGCTGGCCGCCTATCTGGAAGGCCTTCGGTGAAGACCGACGAGCACGATCCCTCCCCGCTGCGCCAGGCCCCGCCGCCCGAAGTGCGGCGCGCCCAGGAGGAGCGACTCGCGCAGGCATGGAAGCTTCCGGCCGGCTGGCGCTACTGGTCGGCAGTCAACAACCAGGACGTGGGCTTCTGGTACACGACCGCGGCGTTCCTGTTCTTCCTGTTCGCGGGCGTGCTGGCGCTGCTGATGCGCGTGCAGCTGGCGCTGCCCAACAACACCTTTCTTTCGGCGCAGACCTATAACCAGCTCTTCACCCTGCACGGCTCGATCATGATGTTCCTGTTCGCGGTGCCGATCTTCGAGGCATTCTCGATCATGGTGCTGCCGCAGATGCTGGGCGCACGCGACCTGCCGTTCCCGCGCCTGTCGGCCTTCGGCTTCTGGAGCTTCGTCATCGGCGGCGTCTTCTTCTGCGGCTCGATCTTCTTCGGCGCCGCGCCCAGCGGCGGCTGGTTCATGTATCCGCCGCTGACTTCCGGCTACGACCGCGGCATCGGCCCCGACATCTGGCTTCTGGGCCTCTCGTTCATCGAGGTTGCGGCGATCGCGGCGGCCGTCGAGCTCATCGTGGGAATTCTCAAGTGCCGGCCGCCGGGCATGCGGATCAACCTCATTCCGCTCTACTCATGGTATCTGCTGGTGGCGGCGGTGATGGTGCTGTTCGCGTTCCCGCCGCTGATCGCCGGCAGCCTGCTGCTCGAGCTCGAGCGCGCCTTCGGTTGGCCCTTCTTCGATCCACGACGCGGCGGCGACCCGCTCCTGTGGCAGCACCTGTTCTGGATCTTCGGCCACCCCGAGGTCTACATCATCTTCCTGCCGTCGATCGCGATCGTCGCGATGATCGTGCCGACCTTCGCGCGCATCCCGATCGTCGGTTACAGCTACGTGGTTCTGGCCGCCGTCGGCACGGGCTTTCTGAGCTTCGGGTTGTGGGTGCACCACATGTTCACCACCGGCCTGCCGGGAATCTCGCTCGGCATGTTCTCGGCGGCATCGCAGGCGGTGGCGCTGCCGACGGGCCTGCAGATCTTCTGTTTCCTGGCCACGATGCTGGCCGGGCGCATGACGGTCTCGGTGCCGGTGCTGTTCACGCTCGGCGGGCTCTCAACGTTCATCATCGGCGGGCTGACGGGCGTGATGGTGGCGCTGGCGCCGTTCGACTTTCAGGCGCACGACACGTTCTTCGTAGTCGGCCACCTGCACTACGTGCTGATCGGCGGCAGCATCTTCCCGGTGGTGGCGGGCTTCTACTACTTCTTCCCGCTGGTCAAGGAGCGAAAGCTGTCCGAGCGTGCGGGACGCGTCGCCTTCTGGCTGATGCTGGCGGGTTTCAATGTGGCGTTCCTGCCGATGCACTGGAGCGGTCTGCTGGGGATGCCTCGCCGCGTGTACACGTATCCGGAAGGACTGGGCCTGGAATGGCTGAACCTGGTGTCGACCATCGGCGCCTTCATCCTGGCCAGCGGAATCGCCGTGTTCGTCGTCGATGTGTTCCGGCCGAAGAGGAATGCGCCGCCCAGCGAACGCAATCCCTGGAAGGCCGGCACGTTGGAATGGCTGACCGAGATGGCCGACACGAAGTGGGGCATCCGGTCCATTCCCGAGATCGACAGCCGATATCCGCTGTGGGACCAGCCGGACTTCGAGCGCGACGTCGACGAGGGCCGCTTCTATCTGCCCGACGCCGAGGAGGGGCGGCGCGAGACGCTGGTGACCAGCGTCATCGACGCCGCGCCTGCGCAGTGCCTGCGCCTGCCGGGACCCACGTTCCTGACGCTGTGGGCGGCAGTGCTGACGGGCGGCATCTTCATCTTCTCGACCTTCCACCTGTGGTGGGCGGCGCTGGCCAGCGGCGTAGCGGCAACGGCCGTCATCCTGGTGTGGCTGTGGACGGGAACGGCCGACATTCCCGAAAAGGCGCACAAGGATGTGGGGCTCGGGCTGACGCTGCCGCTGTATGCATCGGGGTCGGAGTCGGTTGGGTGGTGGGCGATGCTGATCACGATGCTCGGCATCTCGGCAGCATTCGTCTCCCTCGTGTTCGCGTACTTCTTCTTCTGGACGATTCACGAGGATTTCCCGCCGCGCCAGGGCGCCGCCACGCTTGCGGCCGCCTGCGTTGCCGGTGGAGCGCTGGCACTGCTGTCATGGGCGCTGACGCTGGCGGCGCGCTACTGCAACGGGCGTGACGTCGCCGCCGCCTTCTACGGCGCGATGGCCGGCTCCATTGCCAGCGCCTTCGCCGCCGGTGGCGTGCTCCTTGCCGGCCCGTGGCGCGCCGGACTCGATCCGGCCGCGCACGTCTATCCTGCCATCGTATGGTCGCTGGTGGGCTGGACGGTGCTGCAGCTGGCGCTCGGCGTCCTGATGAACTCGTATTGCATCGCGAGGCGATTGGCGGGGCGCATGACCGCTCGCTTCGACATCGACATCCACAACGTGGCTCTCTACTGGCACTTCGTTGCGGCCACGGTCGCCTTGACGGTGGCCACCGTCGGCCTCTCTCCGCTGATTGCATGAACGCCGACGACGCCGATCTGCTCCATGAGAGCCGGCAGAGCCTCTGGCAGGTCGTCGCCTCTCCGTCCCTGTGGGGCGTGCACTTCCTTGCCAGCTACGGCACGGCGGCGGTCTGGTGTGCGAAGGCCGGCGCGGGCGGTCTTGGTGGAGCGCGTCTGGCCATCATGGCTTTCACGATGATCGCGCTGCTCGCCATGGCCCTCATCGGATGGCGCGGCTATCAGCGCCACCTCTTTGGTGGTACCGGCGGGACTCACGAGTACGACCGGGCCGAGGATCGCCATCGATTCCTCGGCCTGGCCACCGTTCTGCTGACGGGCCTGTCGGCCCTGGCCACGGTCTTCACGGCGATGGCCGCGCTGGCCTTCGAGGATTGCCGATGAAGCGTGCTGCTCCTGCGGCGCCATGCGCTGCACTGCCCAACGAGGGTTGCCGGTGAAACGTGCGACACTTGCGGCCGCGTGCGCCGTGCTGGCCACGTGCTGGATGGGCCCGCTGCCGCAGCTGGCGCAGCGCGCGTTCTTCGCGCACATGGCGGTGCACATGCTCGTCGTGGCCGCGGCTGCGCCGCTGCTGGCGATGTCGGTTGCGGGCACGCGAGCCGATCCCGTCGCGCGCTGGCCGCATCTGTTTCCGCCGCTGCCCGTCTCGCTGGTGGAGCTGGTGGTCGTGTGGGCCTGGCACATGCCGGCGCTGCACCATGCGGCACGTCACGACGGCACCGCCTTCGTGCTCGAGCAGACGACGTTTCTGCTCTCGGGCCTGCTGCTATGGCTGGCTGTCCTTGGCGGCGGCCGCGTGCACCGGGCGGCGCAGGGCGCGGCGGGAGTGGCCGCGCTGCTGCTGACCTCGATGCACATGACGCTGCTCGGTGCACTGTTGGCACTGTCGCCGCGTCCTCTCTTCGCCCATCACGGCTCCGCTTTCGGCCTGAGCGCGCTGGAGGATCAGCACCTCGGCGGCGCGTTCATGCTGCTGGTCGGCGGCCTGACCTACACCGGCGGCGGCCTTTGGCTGATGTCCGAGCTGCTGCGCGCGCGGCGGCGGGAAGGCGAGGCTTTGTCGTGAGCGCACGCGTGCGATCGTTGCTGCGCGCGGCGACGTTTCGGGTCCGCCCTCGCCGCGCTCTGATCCGTGTCGGCTTGTTGGCATCGTTTCTCGCCGTCCTGGTGCTGGTCGTCGTCGCTTCCGGCATCGTGCCGGTGAAGGCGAGCTCGGGCCATTGGAAGGTGACGGACCTGTTCCTGCATTTCGCGATGCAGCGGTCGGTGGCCACGCACAGCCTCGCCGTCGCCGAGCCACCCCGGCTCGACGATCCCGCGCTCATCATGCTCGGCGCGTCGCACTACGAGCTCGGCTGCCGTCCATGCCACGGCCTGCCCGAGACGGAGATGCCGCGCATCCCGCAACGCATGACGCCGGCGCCGCCGCTCCTGCCGCCCACGCTCTCGCACTGGAAGCCGCGCGAGCTGTTCTACATCGTCATGCATGGCGTGAAATTCACCGGCATGCCGGCATGGCCGGCGCCCGAACGTGACGACGAGGTGTGGGCCGTGGTGTCATTCCTGCTCGCGTTCCCGGGGATGAGCATGGACGAATACCGGCGCCTTGCGCTGGCCGAGCGGGAAGAGGGGTCGTTGGTACAGAACGCTGCGTCGGCGGCGGGCGTGACTGCGCAGGCGGATGCTACCGTCCCGCTCGATGACGCTGCAGCGGGCGTGCAGCCGCCGGCGGTTCGTGAGGTGCAGGCAATCGTCGCCAGCTGCGCGCACTGTCACGGAGACGACGGCGCCGGCCGCAGCAACCTGGTGCCCAGCATCGCCGCACAGCGCGAGCGTTATCTGCGCAATGCCCTTGTCGCCTACGCTCGCAACGAACGCAGCAGCGGGATCATGGAGCCGGTCGCCGCGGCGTTGAACGCCGCGCAGATCGAGCAGTTGGCCAGGCACTATGCGTCGCTGCCCGCCAGGCCGGGCGCGGGTTCCGGGCGCGACGTGCGGAGTCGTTTTCGTCGCTCGATCGAGCGCGGGCGGCGCATCGCCGAGCAGGGCATCGCCCGCGAGCGCGTGCCGGCATGCTCGGAGTGCCATGAGCCGCAGGGCCGGCGGTCCAATCCAGCGTACCCGAGGCTGGCGGGACAGCACGCCCGCTATCTCGTCGCCCAACTCGAGTTGCTCCAAAGCGACCGCCGCGGGGGATCACGCTTCGTGCGGCTCATGCGGCCGGTTGCCTCCCGCCTGACGATACGTCAGGCGCGGGATGTGGCGCGGTACTACGAAAGCATCGAGACGCATTGAAGGCGGCCGTGCGGCCACACCCGAACGGCGGAGCTACGATTTGTCGAAGCAGGAGCCGTTCTTTCCGTTGCCGTCATCGAAGGTGTCGCAGTCGAAGCTGAGATTGTCGCCGATCGTCTCGGTCAGGCAGACGTGGCAGCGGACCTGCGCCTGCAGACAGTCGGCAAGCGGGCCGCCCGTCAGGCCATCGCAGGAGCCTTCCGAGAACGGCGTCGCCACGCCGCCGCACTTCTTCTCGACGGTCGTGCCGATCTTGCCGGCGCTCTTCGCAAGCTTGCTCTTGCGATCCTGACTGACGCAGGTGGCCACATCGGCGGCATCGTCGAATGCCGCGCCGCTGTCCTTCAGGCCCTGCTTCTTGCATTTGTTGAACGCTTTCAGGTGCGCCTTGTAGAGCCTGGTCGCGCTCTTGAAGACCTTCGCCTGGCACTTGCAGCCGGCCGCGTCGGTGCCGCACAGGGTCACGCCGCTGTTGGAGCCGAACACGTCCCCGGCGAAGTTGGCGGCCTCGAACTCGGTGCGGCTGTTGACGTTGCCGGCGCTGGTGAAGCCGAAGTCGGGCGTCTGCGCGCAATGCTTGTCCTGCTGGTCCAGGTTCTTCCCCTGCGCGCTGACGAGCTTCGCATCGTTGCCGGCACACGCGAAGATGTCTTGCGGCTCACCGCTCGCGCGGGCCGTGACGCACTTGGAGAACGCCTTGTTGTAGGCGCGGGCCACCTTGGCCATGCCCTTGTTCATGGCATTGATGCACTGCTGTTGGTCCTTCGATTGCTCCTGGGCGAACGCGGAGCCGTGGATCATGGCCACCCCGAGCATCGTGGCCAGCGCCAGCGGATGTTTCATGGACCCTCCTTGCCGGCCGGCTCGTGCCGATGCAGCCGCGCCATGGCAGCAAGCCTTCTCGCCGAGCGCGGCGGCGTTGTAAATGCGTTCGTGAGCCGCGCGCGCCGTTTTACCCGCGTGGGGGCCGCACCGCCTTCGGCCGCGACGGCTCGGCCAGGGCCGCTGCACGCTTCGACTGCAAAGGCGGTGTAGCCTGGACGTGTGGCTCATCGCAGGCACCGGGAGCGGCACTACAACGAGAGGATTGCATGGCTGCGCGCCGCCGTCCTCGGCGCCAACGACGGCATCGTCTCCACCGCCAGCCTCGTCGTCGGTGTCGTCAGCGCGGATCTCGATCGCGACGCCGTGCTGGTGGCGGGGCTGGCGGGATTGGTGGCCGGCGCGATGTCGATGGCGGCCGGTGAGTACGTTTCGGTCAGCTCACAGGCGGACGCGGAGGCTGCGGATCTGGAGCGCGAGCGGCGCGAGCTGGAAGCCGATGTCGCTGCCGAGCGACGCGAGCTGGCGGCCATCTACGTCGACCGCGGCGTGGAGCCGGCCCTTGCACGCGACGTGGCGGTGCAGCTGATGGAGAAGGACGCGCTCTCGGCGCATGCGCGCGATGAGCTGGGGCTTACCGAGATTCATGCGGCCAGGCCCGTCCAAGCGGCGATCGCCTCGGCCACCACGTTCGCGCTCGGCGCAGCGCTGCCGCTGCTTCTTACCTGGCTCAGCACCGACGCTGCGCTCGTGCCCGTTGTCGCGGGCGGCTCGCTGATCTCGCTTGCCTTGCTCGGGGCGATGGCTGCCCGTGCGGGCGGCGCCAGCATCGCCACCGGCGCCGGCCGCGTCACGTTCTGGGGAGCCATGGCGATGGCAGCGACGGCCGCCGTCGGAGCTGCTGTCGGCACCATGCCATGAGGGAGGAGATGACCGCCCCGGCACCACGGTGACGCGCTCGGCCCGCACGTACCGTCGTGCCGAACGACATTCTCGCGGGAGGAGTGCGTCAGCGATTGCGTTGGTGGCGGCGTTCGTTGTATTGGCGTCGCTGGTGCTCTCGATGGAAATGGACACGGACATCCGCACTTCTCTGGCCACCGCCAGCTTCGCGCTCGCGACGCTCGTCTCGGTAGTAGGCGTACCAGCCGTACCAGCCGACGCACCGTCGCGTTCCGGAACCCTGTCGTAGCCTGATCGAGCAACACGACCTTTCCGAAACCCTCGCCGGTGCAGCCGGCGGGGGTTTCCTGCTTCTGGGGCCTCCGCCGTCTGCACTGCGGCATGACAAGGAGCGACTCCATGAGCCAGTCCGCCACAACCTTCACCGGTGCCCAGATCCTCGTGCGCCTGCTCGAACGGCAGGGCGTGCGCATCGTTGCGGGCATTCCGGGCGGCGCGATCTTGCCGATCTACGACGCGCTGTCGCAGTCCGGCCGCATCCGCCACGTTCTGGCTCGTCACGAGCAGGGCGCCGGCTTCATCGCGCAGGGCATGGCGCGGGTGACCGGACTCCCGGCCGTGTGCATGGCCTCCTCAGGGCCCGGTGCGACCAACCTGGTGACGGCGGTGGCGGATGCGCGAATGGACTCCATACCTCTGGTCGCCATCACCGCGCAGGTGCCGCGTGCGATGATCGGCACCGATGCGTTTCAGGAAGTCGACACCTACGGCCTGAGCGTTCCCATCACCAAGCACAACTTCCTGATCGGCCGCGCTGCCGAGCTCCTCGACGTGATCCCGCGTGCGTTTCGCATTGCGGCCTCGGGACGCCCGGGGCCGGTGTTGATCGACATTCCCAAGGACGTGCAGAACGAGCTGGTCGAGGTCGGTCCGTGGCCGGCGCCGGGACTGCGCGAATGGCCGCCCGAGCCCGAGCGCGACCGCATCGCGCTCGCCGCGCAGATGATCAACGAGGCCAGTCGCCCGATGCTCTACCTCGGCGGCGGCGTCGTGCACTCGGGCGCCGCGAGCGCGTGCGTGGCCCTGGCGGAAAAGGCGGGGCTGCCCACGGTCATGACGCTGATGGCGCTCGGCGCGATGGCGACCGATCACCGGCTGTCGCTGGGAATGCTGGGCATGCACGGCGCGCGCTGCACCAACCTGGCTTTGGAAGAATGCGATCTGCTGATCGCGGTCGGGGCCCGCTTCGACGACCGCGCCACCGGCAAGGCGGCCGCCTTCTGCTCGCGTGCCCGCATCATCCACATCGACATCGATCCCTCCGAGCTCGGCAAGATCAAGGCGGCACACGTGGGCATGACCGGCGACGTCGGGCGCGTGCTCGAGCTGCTGCTGCCGCAGGTGCGCATGCAGCGGCGCGGCGGCTGGCTGCAGCGCGTCGATGAGCTGAAGCGTGCGCATCCGCTGCGCACGCCCGGCGCCGACGACATCCGCACGCACTACGGCCTCATCGCGGCCGTGGCGGCGTGTCTGGACGACGAGGCAACGATCGTCACCGACGTCGGACAGCACCAGATGTGGACGGCGCAGGCCTATCCGCTGCGGCGCTCGCGCCAGTGGCTGACATCCGGCGGTTTGGGCACGATGGGATTCGGCCTCCCGGCCGCCATCGGCGCCGCGCTGGCCGAGCCGCAGCGGCGCGTGGTGTGCTTCACCGGTGACGGCAGCCTGCTGATGAACGTGCAGGAGCTGGCCACCGCGGCCGAGCAGCAGGCGAACGTCAAGATCGTGCTGCTGGACAATGCGGCGCTGGGACTGGTGCATCAGCAGCAGACGCTGTTCTACGGCAAGCGGTCGTTTGCATCGAAGTACGCGCACAAGCCCGACTTCCCCGCCCTGGCTCGCGGCTTCGGCATCGATGCCGTCGATCTGGACGAGGAGATCGATGCCCACGCCGCGCTTTGCCGCGCGTTGCTGATGCCGGGGCCCGTGCTGATCCACGCCAGCATCGACCAGGAGCAGCAGGTGTTGCCGATGGTGGCACCCGGCGCTCCCAACCACGAGATGATCGGAGGATGAAGATGAGCACTGCCATGGAGATGACCGACGCCGATGCTCGCAGGACCGCGCCCGCGCATGCCGTGCTCGAGGTCGAGGTGTGCAATCATCCGGGAGTGATGTCGCACGTCGTCGGCCTGTTCTCGCGCCGCGCGTACAACGTCGACGGCATCCTCGTCATGCCCATCGGGGACGGGACGCGCAGCCGCATCTGGCTGCGCGTGGCCGAGGACGCGCGTCTGGAGCAGATGATGAAACAGGTGGCCAAGCTCGAGGACGTGCTCGAGGTGCGCCGTCACGGCGCCGGCCATGCGGTCTTCGAGCGCATCGGGGAATTCTTCCGCTGACGGCGCGCGTGCCGCGCGGGGCAGCGACCGCGTCAGCCGAGCAGATCCTGCGCGCCAAGATCGAGCGCGTGACGGCTGTGCCGCCTGGCCATCGACAGGAACATGCGGTCGCCTCGCTCCGTTCGCTGCACGATCATCGCCGCGATGACGGTGACGACGAAGCCGGCAAAGACGCCGCGGCGGTAGTCGTCCCAGCAGCGTTCGAAGTCGTACCCGCGCACGCCGGCCGCCAGCAGGCCCTCGTGATAGACGCGGACGATGTCGCGCTCGGCTCGGCGGCGATCGCCCGGATCGAGGCCGGCCCCAAGGAAGTAGGCAACGTCGGAAAGCGGGCTGCCGAGCGTCACCGTCTGCCAGTCCACCACCGACACCCGGACTGGCGTACGCGTTCCATCGATGAGGAGGTTGTCGAGACGATAGTCGACGTGCACGACCGAGTAGACGTCCTGCAGGGGCTGGAAGGGCGGACCCTTCGATTCTGCCACCTGCGCGATGATGCGCGCTTCGTCGGGTTCGAGCTGTCCGCGATACCGCTCCAGGAACCCCGGCAACTGCGCCGCGTACATGCCCCGCACCATTTCGATCGAGTCGGCTGCCGGCTCGCCGAGCCACTCGAGGCCGCGCAGCGAGGCGTCGCACCATGTCGGCGCGTGCAGGCCAACGAGCTCGGCCACCGCCGTGCGGGCGATGGGGATGCTGGTGCCGGCGAGCTGATCTCCCTGCTTCGCCGGCGCGAGGTCTTCGAGCAGCAACAGGAAGTCGGGACCGTCCCCGTCGATGGCGGCGAAGTAGCAGCGGGGCGTGGAGATCTTCAGGCGTGGCTGGAGATGCCGGTAGAAGCACACCTCCTTGCGAAAGTTGCGCAGCGCGACACCGGTGGCGCGGCTGGTCGGGTCATCCGAAGGAAACTTGCCGACCAGGCTCCTGGGCGTGGAGGCATCGCCACCTGACACCTCCATTGTAAAGCGGATGCATTTGCCGATCTGGCCGGTGCCGATGCGCGTCGCGGTGACGTCGGCGACGGTGGCGCGGGTGTGGCCGGCCTCGCGTAGCCGCTCGGTCAGCCATCGAGGCGTGATCGTCTCGGGCGTCGGAATGATCGTCACGGCAGCGGCCGTCCGCGCGCTGCCGGCTCGTCCAGCCGCTGCATGGATCCGCTTTTAGCCGACGCACCCACTGTCGCAAGACGAAGAAGGTCGCCGGCGGCCGCACGACGACGGCGACCGCTGGCGGATACGATCAGCGCTTGAACTTCAGCAGAAGATTGAACAGCAGCGCGTGCTTCCTTCCGTATGGAGGGTGGAACTGCTCCACGCCGGGGATCTTCGGCGCCGTGAACACCGGCCGCATCTTGCTGAACTCCACGAACCCTTCGTGCCCGTGGTAGTGCCCCATGCCGCTGGCCCCGACGCCGCCGAAGGGCAGGTCGTGCTGCGCGACGTGGAAGACGCAGTTGTTGATGGTCACGCCGCCCGAGATCGTGCCGTAGAGCAGCCTGTTCTCGCGCTCCTTGTCGTTGGTGAAGAAATAGAATCCGAGGGGGCGATCCTTGGAGTTCACGTACGCCAGGACCTCATCCAGCGTCTCGTAGGTCTTGACGGGCAGCAGCGGGCCGAAGATCTCCTCGCGCATGATGATCATGTCGTCGGTCGGGTTGAGCACGAGGTGGGGCGGGAACTTGCGCAGGCTGTCGTCGAAGCGTGCGCCCTCGACCAGAGGCACGATCTCGGCGCCTTTCCTGGCCGCATCCTCGAGCGTGTTGCGCAGCCGCTTGTAGGACTTCTCGTCGATGACGGACGTGAAGCTTTCCTGGGTCGGATCGGGATAACGCTTGGGCAGGATCTTCTTGCAGGCGGCGACGAAGTCCTGGAGCCTGGACTTCGGCACCATGACGTAGTCGGGCGCCAGGCAGGTCTGGCCGGCGTTGACGTACTTCGCGTACAGGATGCGCGAGGCAGCCGTCTCGACGTCGAAGTCGTCGCAGATGACGGTGGGCGATTTGCCGCCGAGCTCGAGCGTCACCGGCGTCAGGTTCTCGGCTGCCGCCCGCATGACGTTGCGGCCGGCGTCGGCCGAGCCGGTGAAGAGGATGTGGTCGAAGGGCAGGCTCGAGAAGTCGGTTCCCTTGACGCCCGGCAGGATGGCGACGGTGTCTTCCGGGAACACGTCGGCGAACTTGCCCGCGAGGAATTTGCAGAGGTTGGTCGAGTTGGCGGCCATCTTGACCATGCAGCGATTGCCGGCGGCCAGCGCGCTCGTCAGCGGGCCGATCAGGAGGAAGAGCGGATAGTTCCACGGCACCACGATGCCGACCACGCCCTTGGGCTGCGGGATCAGGCGGTTCTTGCCGGTGGCGAAGAGGATGGAGACGTGCCGCTTCTCCGGCTTCATCCATCTGCCCAGCTTCTTCTTCGCGTCGCGGATGCCGTCGACGCTGGTGAAGACTTCGAGCAGCTTGGTCTCTTCGGCGCAGCGATGGCCGAAGTCGCGGCCGATCATCTCGGCGATCTCGTCGACATTGTCGACGATGATCTTCTCGAGCTTGGAGAGGTTCTCGAGCCGCTCCTCCTTGCTCGGGTAGGGATGGCGCAGGTACGCCTGACGCTGAAGGTTGAAGATGCGGTCGCAGTCGTTCTCGACGGAATGGATGACGCGAAGCTGAGCAGTCTGAGCCATGGATGTCCTCGTGGCCCTCTCGCATGCGGCGAGAGCGCGCGGCAGTCGGCGGCATGTTTGCGGGAGCGGCCCGCCGAGACAAGGCGGCTCCCGCTCGACCTCCGGTGCACACCGCGCAGTCGCTCGGCGGCGCCGCCGCTTCAGTGGCCGGGATGGTGCTGGAGGCGCTCCAGCAGCACCTGCAGTCCGCGGCCGGCAGCGCGCAGAAGGTCGAACAGGGGGCCGGAGGTGGATGGCCCTTCGCGCGTGGCCTGCGGAAGATCGAGCTGGTAGGTGGCGACCGGGCCCTCGATGGTCGGCGTGGCGGTCTTGTCGAGCTCATGCAGCAGCGACACCATCGCTTCGTTGTCGGTCAGCACCTGCGCCTGGAACCTGCGGATCCCTCGTTCGCTGGCCGCCCTGGCGACACGGATGAGCAGAAGCTTGCCGAGGCCGCGTCCCTGCATGGAGTCGATCACCGCAACGGCCGCCTCGGCGGTATCGGGGCGGTCGGGCAGACGAATGAAGCGGCCGATACCGACGCCATGGTCGTCCGGCTCGGTGAACGCGACGACGGCAAGCCTGTTCCACCCATCCACGTCCAGCAGATCGTCGAGGACCTTTTCGGGCAGGCGAGGCATGGCCGAGAAGAAGCGGCGATACCGCGACTCCGGCGACAGCTCCTCGAAACCGTGGATGAGGCGGTCGCGGTCGTCGCGGCGCAGCAGACGAAGGCGGACGGTGGTGCCGTCCTCGAGCTGGCGCGTCTCGGAGTAGTCGGGCGAGAAGCGTAGCGGCTGCCGGGCCATGGCTGCTTCGTTGTAGCGCGAGGGCGGCGGCAAGTCGCGTCGACGCCTGCTTCCCGTTAGGCTCGGCTCATGAGCAACCTTCACGACTTCCAGGTCCGTACCATCGATGGCACGTCGCAATCGCTCGCCGACTATCGCGGCAAGGTCGTGCTGATCGTCAACGTCGCATCCAAGTGCGGGTTGACGCCGCAGTACGAGGGGCTCGAGGAGCTGCAGAAGAAGTACGGCGATCGCGGCTTCACCGTCCTCGGTTTCCCGTGCAATCAGTTCGCCGGCCAGGAGCCGGGCAGCGAGGAGGAGATCAAGACCTTCTGCTCGACCACCTACGGCGTCACGTTTCCCTTGACCTCCAAGATCGACGTCAACGGCGACAATCGCGATCCGCTCTACGAGTGGCTGGCCACGCAGCCGACCTCGCCCGACGGCCCCGGCGACATCCGCTGGAACTTCGCCAAGTTCCTGGTGGGCAAGGACGGAAGCCTGCTGGCGCGGTTCTCGCCTACGGTGACGCCGGAGGATCCGGAGCTCGTCGGGGCGATCGAGAAGGCTCTCGCGTAGCACCGCACGCCCGGACGCCGTTCGATGGAGCGCTGGCGCCGCTACGAGCTGCCGGGCGGCTGGACCGTCCTGGCCGGTCGCACCGACGAAGACAACGATTACCTGTCGCTGAAGCTGGCCCGGCCTCGCGACTGGTGGTTCCATGCGCGCGCCGTTCCCGGCTCGCACGTGCTTCTTCAGGCGCGCGATGGCGAGGAGCCCGATCGGGCGACGCTCGAAGGCGCAGCCGCCATCGCGGCATGGCACAGCAAGGCGAGGGCGGGCGGCATCGTTCCGGTCTCGTGCACGCAGGCCTGCAACGTCAGCAAACCGCGAGGAGCCGAACCCGGCACGGTCTCCATTCGCAAGGAGCGCGTACTGAAGGTGCGACCGGCGCTGCCGCAGAAGGAGCCGGCGTAGCCCGCAT
This sequence comes from Candidatus Limnocylindrales bacterium, assembly GCA_035626395.1. Classification (NCBI taxonomy): domain Bacteria; kingdom Bacillati; phylum Chloroflexota; class Candidatus Limnocylindria; order Candidatus Limnocylindrales; species Candidatus Limnocylindrales bacterium. The sequence goes on from DASPNR010000042.1 coordinate 782,987, forward strand.
CGTGCGGCCGGCCACGGAAACGTGGCCAGTGGGCCGCAGCAACGATGGCAGTCGCCGCCGCCCGTCATCGCCTTTGAGCGACAGCCCGGCTACGCTCGCGGCCGATGTCCAGCGAGCGTCCCACGCGCGTCGTCACCAGCTCGATGATCGGGATGGCCATGCCCGATGTTGCGCGCTGGTCGGACCGCGTGGTCGTGGTTCTCGGGCAGAACCCGGGGCCCTTCACAGGCCCGGGTACCAACACCTACATCGTCGGCACCGGGCGAGGACGGATCCTCCTCGACACCGGCCAAGGCGTCGCAACCTATCTGCCGCTTCTCGAGAAGGCGCTCGAGGAAGAGTGCGGCGGCGCCCGCATCGAGCGCATCGTCCTGACGCACGCGCATCCCGACCATATCGGCGGCGTCGCGCAGCTTCGCGAGCGGCTCGGCAATCCGCCGGTCTGCAAGCTGCCGCTGCCCGAGAGCGACCTGGGCATCGAGATCACGCCGCTGTCCGACGGCGACCAGGTCGAAACCGAAGGGGCAACGCTGCTGGCGATCTGGACCCCCGGTCACGCGCGCGACCATCTGTGCTTCCTGCTACGCGAGGAGAAGGTCCTGTTCACGGGCGACGTGGTGCTGGGTGCCGGCACGACCGTCATTCCTCCCGACGGCGACCTCGACGAGTACCTGGCGTCGCTGCGCGCGCTGCTGCGCCTCGATGTCGATCGCATCTTTCCGGCGCACGGGCCGGCCATCGAAGAGCCGCACGAGAAGATCCACGAGTACCTGCGCCACCGCGCCCTGCGCGACGAGCAGATTCTCGACGGCCTCCGCGCGGGCGTCGAACGCACCGCCGACCTCGTCCGGCGCATCTACGTCGACGTTCCCGAGTTCCTGCACCGCGCCGCCGGAGTGTCGGTGGAGGCGCATCTTCGGCGTTTCGAAAAGCTCGGGCGCGTGCGCCGCGACGGTGAGCAGTGGCGCCTGATCTGACCTGGTACTTCGCGTACGGCAGCAACATGCAGCGTGCGACGTTCCGCGAGCGCCGCGCGCTCAGCCCTGCCGACGTGGCGGTGGGCTGGCTCGACGACTACGCCCTGTGCTTCGACATCCCCGTCGGTCCGGGACTGCGCGGCGTGGCCAATCTCTGCCGCGCCGAAGGCGCACGAGTGTGGGGCGTGCTCTACAGGTTGACGCCCGAGCAGCATGCGCATCTCGACGGCACCGAGGGCGTTCATGCCGGCCTCTACAAGCGCGTGGCCGTGCCGGTGCGCACGCCCGCCGGCGCCACGGTTGCGGCCGAGACCTACATCAGCGACCTGCGCGATCCCTCGCGCCGCCCTTCGTACCGCTATCGGACGATTCTGGTCGAAGGGGCTCGCGAGAACGCGCTGCCGGCGGCGTACGTGGAAGCGCTGGAGCGCTGGGAGCTGGCGTGGGACGAGCGCGAAGGCGCGTTCAATCCGCCCGGGCTCAGGCCGCCGGTCCTGCAGGAGGCGTAGGCGCGCCCGCTGCAGAGTCGCGCGACGGCGGCTTCAGAACAGCTCGAGTTGAACCGGCGCCGGCCCTCGCGCCGCGGCGGCGGACGCGGCCACGATCGGTGCAAGCGGTGAGGGCGGCACCAGCGGAATCGGCGCCACCTCCTGTCCCGCACCCTGCCAGAGACGGAACTCACGCAGCCACGCAAAGCCGTGGCAGTTCGCCTTCGTCTCGTGGTCGCGCTTGCGCTGCCCGCTGTGACAGAGGAAGTGCCAGAACTCGTGTCCGGCCACGAACACCAGCAGGTCATCGAGGCAGTCGAAGCGCTCTTCGTGCCACACCAGGCGGTAGGGCACGCGCGCTGCCGACGATGCCGGTCGCGGCACGGTGCCGACGCCGTAGGCCGCGCGCCGCGGGAACTTCAGCCGCCGCTTGACGGCGAGCACCATGCGCCGATCGTTCCATCGGTAGTAGCCGTTGACGTCGCGGCCGCGCGCGCGAGTGAACTTGATGTGGACGCTGAGGCCTTCGGTCGACATCCGCTCGCACTTCGCACGCACGAACGCTTCTCCGCGTTCGAGCATTCCCGTGAAGTTCTTGATGTCCGCCGGCACGCGCGGCGATTGTACGCGTCCGACAGGCACGCGCTCAACACGCAGGCTGCAGCGCTTGTGCGCGTTCAGCGGCGATGGATGTGCGTGGCGGTGGAGTCGGAGCGTGCCGCGGGCTAAGCGCTGACGCGGCATGGCGGAGGAGCGGCAACGCGGGGGTGACGCGGGCAGGGCAGGGCACGCCCCAGAGGACTCCGACGAAAAAGGTGAAGGCGCGGCAGCAGAGCCGGGCGTAGCCGATGCTGCTGCGGGGAGCATCGTTGCACCCGACACTGCGCCGGACGGCGTCAACGACGTTGCACCGGCCGACCTCGAGGAACCGCGTCTGATCGACGCCGAACTCGTCGAAGCCCCTCTCGACCCCGAGCCGGCGATCGAGCCCGCGCCGGATGCCAGCCCGCTGCATCCGCGGCCATCGCTGCTGCGACGCCTCAGCGGCACCAGCCAGGCGCGTGGCCGCGAAATCTGGGCGCTGTCGCTGCCCATCATGATGTCGCAGGTGCTCGTCAGCACCGTGGGCCTGATCGACATTGCCATGGTCGGCCGTCTCGGAGCCGCCGAGGTGGCAGCCGTCGGCTACGCCACCCAGCTCCATTTCATGTCGCAGTCGGCGCTGTTCGCCGTCGGCTTCGCGTGCGTGGCGCTGATGGCGCGCGCCATCGGCGCGGGCAACCCGGCGCGCGCACGTGCGGCGCTGGCGGCCTCGCTTGCCGTGGCGCTGACCACCGCCTCGGCGGTGGCGGCGATCATCCTGTTCGCGCCGCATGCGGTCCTTGCCTGGCTCAACGCGGAGCCGTCGGTGGCGGAGCTGACGATTCCGTACATGCGCATGCTGTTCGCGTCCTCGCTGCTGCTGGCGGTGGCGCTGACGCTCGAGCACGGGCTGCGCGCCAATCGCGACACCAGGACGCCCATGCGCATCGCCGTTGCGGTGACGCTGGTCAAGACGCTGCTGAACTCGGTGCTGATCTTCGGCGTGCTGGGTGCGCCGCGTCTGGGCATCGTCGGCGCGGGCATCGCCACGATTGTTTCGCAGGTCGTTGCCGTCGCGGCTTTCGTCTGGGTGATCCGGCGGCAGCCGGCCGGTGGCCCGGTGGCGCTCGGCATTGCGGATTTCGGGCCGGGTCGCCGCTACCTGCGTGAAGTCGTGCGCGTGGCGATTCCCGGCGTCGGCGAGCGAGTCGTGCTCAACCTGGCGCTGCTCGATTACTTCGCGCTTCTCGGCGGCTACGGCACCGTCGCCATCGCCGCCTACACGGTCGGAGTTCGCATCCTGGCATTCTCCTGGATTCCCGGCACCGGCTTTGGTGCGGCCACCGCCACGCTCGTGGGCCAGCAGCTCGGTGCCGGCGACCCCGACGGCGCCGAGCGCACGGGCTGGCTCGCCGCGCGCATCGCGTTCGTCACGGCCATCGTGCTCGGCCTGGCCGGTGCTCTGGCGCGCGAGCCGCTGGCGCGGCTCTTCACCACCGATGCCGCCACGGTGGAGATGCTGGGGCCGTTCATGCTGATGCTGGCGCTGGCCCAGCCGATGATGCAGGTGCACTTCACGCTCGGCGGCGCCCATCGCGGCGCCGGCGACACGTGGACGCCGCTGCTGGCGGCGACGATGGGCAATTGGGGATTCCGCGTCCCCGTGGCCACTCTTGCCTCGGCGCTCAGCGCGCCGTTGATCTGGGTGTGGCTGGCGCTGGTGCTCGACCACGCGGCGCGCATGATCTTCCTCGGCATCGCCTTCGCCCGCGGCGGCTGGAAGCGCCGCGGACCGCGCTGAGTCAGCGGCGGCTGGCGTTCGAAGCCGCCACGTTCGCGACGGCCTCGGCAATCGTCTCCAGGCGCGCTGCCGAAATGCGATGCTCGGCAAGCGCATCGATGAGCCGCGCCTGCACGGCTTCGACCGTCGCCGGCTTCTCGAGCGCAGCGATGATCGTGGCGATCCTGCTCGTCAAGCGCGACAGCGCGGGTCGCAGCTCGGTGTCCAGATCGTGCAGCGGCACGCTCTCGGTTTGAAAGGCCAGGAGGCCGGTCAGTCGCGACGACAGCGGCTCGGCTGAGGACGGCGCGCCGCCACCGACGGTGCCGTCGGCGCTCTCGCGCGCGGCCCGTGCCTGACGCCGCTGCCTGTCCTCGTCCGCCAGCCTCTGCTGCACGTCCTTGCCTGCCTCGATCAGCGCCTTGAACAGGCGCCGCACGTCGCCGGCGTCCGGCGGCTCCTGCCTGCGAGCGCGTGCGGCTTCGGCGGCAGCGGCGACCGAAGCTTCGAGCACCCGGGCTTCCTGCGCCTTGTCCTCGACGGGCCGGCGTGCCTCGCGCTTGGCGGCCCACACCAGCGGCATCAGCGACATCCGCTCGGCGACGGCCGAAACCAGCGCTGCCAGCGGTTCGGCCGCCGCTGCATGATCACCGGGACCGAGCTTGTCGGCACGCATCCGGGCCAGCGTCCCGTCGCGCTCGCGAGCGAGCAGCCAGGCATCGAGCTGCGCCGCCAGGTCCTGACGGTCGGCGCGCACGAGATAGGCCTTGCGATCCTGGCTCAGGGGGCCGATGCGAACGACGTCGCGCGCGGTCGCGGTCCATGCGCGTTCCTCGAAGCTGTCGGTGACGACAGCGTCCGTCCATCGATCCATCAGTGCCATGTGCACGGCCTGGTTGTCGGGCATGGGAACGATCGTGGCCAGCAGGAACGTGCGGCGGGCGACGCCCTCGAGATAGCCGCCGGCGTTGACCGCGACGCGTCGCGAACGGCGGTTGAGATCGTTGACGTCGTCGATGCCGGCTCCCTTCCATGCCAGCGCCACCGCATGAGAGACCACCACCGGAACCGTGAAGGCTCCGATCACCGAACGGTCGGCGCGCACGGTGACGCCGCTCATTGCCACGTCGAACCTGCCGGCGAGGAGGTCGGCAGACAGCTGCGGCCAGCGAAACGGCACCAATTCCAGGGTGTAGCCGTGATCGCCGGCGAAGCGGCGCGCGACGTCGATGTCGAAGCCGGCGTAGCGGATGCCGCCGGCGCCTGCATCCTCGCCCGCGCCGGCCGGCGCGATGCTCATGCTGAACGGGGCGTAGTCGCCCGAGGTGCCGACCCGCAGCACCTTGCGCTCGGCAGCCTCGCCCGTGCCGGCGCCTGCGGCCAGGAGCAGCAGGCCCGCGCAGCCACGGATCAGGCGATGCCGGAACGCGCCGAACACGGCAGGCTCGGACTACGCGCTCACTTCCACGCGACCAGATACGCGACCCATGCCGGGTCGGCGTCGCCATGCTCGCGTTTCCGATACACGCCGTTTCCTTCGCCGGTCTTGCGGTCGGTCATCTCCCAGTAGACGTCGGCTCCCTTGAAGCCCGCCTCCAGCAGCAGCTCGCGCAGCTCGGGCAGCGTCCACAGCCTCCATTCGTACGTGAACGCGTTCTTCAGCTCCGATCCGTCCTTGAATCGGAAATGGATCGCGTAACGGCAGTGATGGGTGATGGGATCGAAGCTGATCTGATGCCAGACGTAGCGGAAGCCGCGGTAGCTGTGCACGTCCTCGCGATCTTCCTCGAACACCTCCGAGCCGCCGAGCGCGTCCAGCACCAGCAGCCCCTCGGCGGGCAGATGGCGGCGTGTGTGCTGGAAATACCTGCGCATCTCGTCCCGGGTCTCGAAGCAGAAGTAGGAGAAGTTCTGCGCCGCGATGATGTCGGCCTTTGCGCGGGTGGTGCGAACGTCGCCCTGGATGATCTTGATGCGCTTGTGGCCGCCGTTCTTGAGCGTTGGCAGGTACCGCTGCCTGCCCCACTGGATCGGCTCGGGATCCAGGTCGACGCCGATGGCACGGCGGTCGCGCCGACTGTTGACCCAGTCGTAGCAGACCGCGGCGGTGCCGCAGAAATCCTCCCGGAGCACGAGCGGAACCCGCCCGTAGTAGCTGCGGAAGGCACGGTCGAAGAAGGCGACCTCGTAATCGGGTGACTGGACCGAGCGGACGTACAGGTCGTACTTGTCCGCACGGCTGGCCATGGTGCCGTTAGGAGAGCGTCTGTTTCGAGGCATCCGCGCTTACTAGCCGGAGCAAGCGCGGAAGACGAGCGCATAGCCGCGCGCTCTGCGTTCAAGGGCAGGTGATCTGCGTGCCCTTGTATTCGCAGGCCAGCTCGAATGCCTGCGCGCAAACGCCATGCAGATTGTCGCCGACCTGCAGGCGTGCGGTGAGGGACGTCGCGCCCATCAGGGTCTCCAGCTCCTGCAACTCGCCCTTGCCCTTGAGCTTGGCCACGCCCGAGGAAGGCCGGTATTTGAGCAGCATCGAGCGGATGCCCGCGGTCTCGGGAGGGGCGGCGCCCTCGTTGCGATAGCGGAAGGTCGTGCCGTTGCCGGTCAGGTCCTGCCACTGGTCGGCGGGAATGAACGCCTCGTAGACGATGGCATCGCTCTGATCGCGCAGTTCCAGCGTCAGGCCGCCTACGTCGGGCGGGCTCGTCATGTCGGGAATGTAGGCAGCGGCCTTGAAGCTCATCTTGTCGTCCTCCTCGACAGGGCCGATGGAGGCTTTCATGCGATAATCGATGAGCGGCCGGTCGTTGTTCGGAAGCGGCTGGCAGCTGCCGAACGCGCACATGCCGTCGAAAGTGCAAACGTCGCCGTCATCACATGGCGCGTTGTTGAAGGGATGGTTGCACACACCGAGGCCGTTGCAGACGTCGTCGGTGCATTCGTTGCCGTCGCTTTGGCACTGGCTGCCGGAGACCGCGAACTTGCAGTCCAGCCGGCAGCAGTCGCCGTTGAGGTTGTTGCCGTCGTCGCAGTCCTCACCGACGCCCACGATGCCGTCGCCGCAGCCGGGAGGGATCGCCGGCGTGATGCAGGAAGCGGAGCTGACTGCCGGCTCGATGGTGTCGATGCTGCACTGCGAGAAGCCCTCCTGCAGTTCCATCGACAGCGACGGCCACATGACGAAGCCGTAGGACGTGCCGCTGCACGGCGAGCCGGACTGGCCGTCGTGGTAGGCGCCGAAGTTGTGGCCGAGCTCGTGGCCGACCAGCAGCGTCATCAGATGATTGTCGGGCGTGAAGCTCTGCGACAGGCCGCTGCCATAGTAGCTCGCGCACAGCGAGTCGATGTAGGCGATGCCGATGACCATTCCGTCCAGATCGCGGCCGGTGAAGAGGTGGGTCAGCCCGCCGGCGCCGGCGCCGTCGATGTCGTTCATCCGCGCCGAGGCGACCTCGTCGAGGAGGCTGCTCGGACTGGTCGTCGTCGAGAAGGGCTCGATGCCCGGCGACGTGTACAGAATGGTGTCGACGATCAGCAGGGTGACGCCGAGATCCTCGACGTAGAAGCCGTCCACCTGGTTGATGATGTTCTGGATGTAGGCGCCCGGGTTCGCGTGCGTCTGCGTGAACGCGTAGTCGGCAACCAGCGTCAGCTCGAGCAAGCCGGTGGACTGGCCATGGCTGCGCGCCACGGCCCGGTTGGTGGAGGAGCCGGCGCCGGCCGCGTGCGCCGCTCCGCAATCCGAGGGCGGCACGGCATCCGGGTCGATGTCGCTGGCGCGGTACACCACCATCGCGTCGGCCTCGGCGGTTCGCTCGTAGCGCGAGAGCGGCTCCAGGTAGTAGATCTCCTCGTGCGTGCGCACGTAGCCGTCGAGGGCGCCGGACGCGTCAGAAACTCGTACTTCGGCTTCGATGTCGTCGGCCAAGTAGCCGCGGTACAAAGAGTTTGTCGTGGGCTCGACGCGCGTCCCGGAAGCCGAGACGGTGATCGTCCGCGCGTTGGGCGAGAGCACCTTGGACGGCTCGAGCACCAGATCGAAGGTGCGACCAAGGGCCGTCAGGCTCATGCGACGAGCGCCATCGGAAGTGGCCGATCGCTGGCTGCGGGCGCGAGCGATCTCGAAGTGGCGGATGTGCTCGGGCAGCTCGGCCAGGGCGCTGCTCGGGCATACGACGGCAGAAAGGGCGATGGCCGCAGCGGCCAAGCCGGCACGAAACGCATGAATGTGCATGGTGTCCCCGACCAGGAAGGCGGAGCTCCGAACGGCCCGGATGTTAGCGCATGCGTGCCGCGATGGGAACCGGAATTTCCCTGATCGCGCACCAAAACCTGCGCATGCCCGCGACTGCATGCGCTTGGGTTGGCACACTCCTGTAGGCCGACTAAAAGGTCGCTGCCGCGCGCCCGCACATCCCATGGACTTTGCCATCCCACGACTTCCGATGATTCCATCGATTGTTACTCGAGGTTACGTGCCGGCCGACGTGGCCGAAGCCGAAACGCGCGACACGAGGGCCGAATGCGACGCCCGCGACGTGGGCGTGGACCCGCAGGCCATCGAGAACATCTGGGCGTCGGTGCTGTCGTGGTACGCCAGCGGCATCCATCCGGCAATCTCGGTCTGCCTGCGTGTGCGCGGACAGGTCGTCCTGAGCCGCTGCGTCGGATACGCGCGCGGTGCCGGGCCGAGCGACCCGCCCGATGCGCCCAGAGTGCGCGTGACGCCCAAGACCCCGTTCAACATCTTCTCGGCCTCCAAGCCCATGGCGGCGATGGTCATTCACCTGCTCGACCAGCGCCATCAGCTCCACCTGGACGACCCGGTCTGCGAGTACGTCCCCGAGTTCGGCTGCCACGGGAAGGAGTGGATCACCATCCGGCACGTCCTGACCCACCGGGCCGGCATCCCGACGCTGCCCGAGTCGGCCATGGACCTGTCCTACATCGAGGACATCAACAACAAGCGCGCGGTCGAGCTGCTGTGCGAGACGGTGCCCGTATCGAGGCCCGGCGGGCGCCTGGCCTATCACGCCATCACCGGCGGCTTCCTCCTCGGCGAGATCGTCCGGCGCGTCACCGGCAAGAACATCCGGCACGTGGTCGAGGAGGAACTGGCGCGGCCGCTCGGCTGGCGGTGGATGAGCTACGGCGTGCGCCGGCGCGACATCGACAAGGTCGCGCTCAACTACTTCACGGGCCTGCCGCTGGTTCCGCCCATCGGCGCATTGGTGCAGCGCATCCTCGGGATGGATTTCGTCGAGGTGGTCCGCTCCTCCAACGACGAGCGCTTCCTGACCGGCGTCCTGCCGGCAGCCAACCTCATTGCGACCGCCGATGAGCTCAGCGAGTTCTACCAGCTCCTCATGAACGGCGGGGAGCTGCGCGGCGTTCGCGTATTCGATCCGCGCACCGTGTGGCGGGCCACGTCCGAGCAATCCTACGGCGAGCTCGATTTCACGCTCGGCATCCCCCTGCGCTACGGCATGGGCTTCATGCTGGGCGGCGAGTGGTTCAGCCTCTACGGCCTGGACACCGCCCATGCATTCGGCCACCTGGGCTTTACCAACATCGTCGGCTGGGCGGATCCCGCGCGTCACCTTGCCGGCGCCATCATGACCAGCGGCAAGCCGGTGCTGTATCCGGAGCTGTACCGCGCGCTGGCTCTCCTGCACGCCATCGCCACCGCGTGTCCGAAAGACGATTCGGTGCCGCCGTTCGGGCGGCCGGAGCGGCCGCCGCGCCGGCGGCAGACCGGAAAGCGTGACGAGGCAGAGCGGAGCACTGGTTCGACGAAGGCAGCGGCGCGCAGCCGCAACGGGAAGGCCGGTCGCAAGCGTGCCGCCGTCAAGGAGAGGCCGCACAAGAAGACGTCGCGCAAGCGCTCGCGCTGAAGCGTGACGGCCCTGTGGCCGGAACGAGGATGACGGTTTCGCTCGAAGGCCTCGACCAGTATGCGGTCGGTATCGCTGCGGCGCTGGCCTTTCTGCAGCTGGCGGCGGCCTACGTCGCCTTCCGACTCGGTCGTCTGGTCGGTTACAAGAGGCTATGGATCGGCGCCGCCACCGGTCTGCTCCTGCTCGCCTGCTACAGCGCCCTGGAGACGTGGCAGCTTCTGCACGTTCCGACGCTCGCCCAACGCGAAGGCCTGGAGATGATCGTGGCGCTGATCGGAACTGCCGCGCTGGCGCTGGGTCTTGCCGCGATGGAAGGGCCGCTGCGACGCACGCAGGCGCAGCAGGCACAGATGCGCGAGCATCAGGCGCGTCTGAACCTGCTCATCGATCAGCTTCCGGGCCAGGTCTGGACGACCGACGCCGAGGGACGGATGACGTTCATTCGCGGCCGCGGGCTTCAGAAGATGGGGATGTCGCCTCAGGAGCTCGAAGGCCGCAGCATCTTCGACATCTTCGCTCCGGCGGGCCTGGCAGAAGCAGCTCGTACCAGTCACGAAGCGGCCATCGGCGGGGAAACCGTCCCCTTCGTCATGCGCTACGGGCAGCATTCGTGGGAAGGTGCGCTGGCGCCGGTGCTCGACGACGCGGGCTGTCCGGTGGGCGTCGTCGGCGTATCGATCGACGTCACCGCCAGGGAGGAAGCGGCGGCCGCCGCCGCCGCCAACGAGGAGCGCCTCAACGCCATTCTCGACAACGCGCCGGCGCTCGTCTTCATCAAGGACACCGAGGACCGCATCCTGCACTTCAACCGCCGGTGCGAGGAGCTGTTCGGCGTCTCGCGCGAGCACGCGGTGGGCCAACGCATCACGGACCTGGTGCCTGGCGACTTCAACGACGCCTTCGTCGAGAACGATCGCAAGGTTCTGGAGCAGGGCGTTCCCATGACGTTCGTCGAGACCGCGGAGCGCGACGGCGTGACGATGTCGTTCCTGTCGATCAAGTTTCCGCTGCGGCGTTCCGACGGCACCATCTACGGCATTTGCGGCATCGCCACCGACATCAGCGAGCGCATCGAAATGGAACAGGAGCTGCGCCGCAACCAGGCCCTGCTCGATGAAGCGCAGCAGATGGCGCGGCTCGGCAACTGGGAATGGGACGTCGTCAGCGGCCGCCGCTACTGGTCACCCGAGCTGTACCGCCTGCTCGGCTACGAACCGGACAGCGGCCCGCCGCCGACGTTCGAGTCGTACACCGAGCACGTGCCGGAGGAGGATCGCGCGACATTGATGCAGAAGGCCAGCCGCGCGCATCTGCACGGCCGCCCTTATTCGGTCGAGCATCGCATGCGCCGTGCGGACGGCCGCATGCTGTGGGTGCTGGCCAAGGGGCGACTGGAGCGCGACGCAGACGGCACGCCGCTACGGATGTACGGCTTCATCCAGGACATCACCGAATCCAAGAGCGCCGCCGAAGAGATTGCCGCGCTCAACACCCGCCTCGAAGACCGCGTTCGCCAGCGGACGATGCAGCTCGAGGATGCGCTCAAGCAGCTGGGCAGCTTCACCTATGCCGTCTCGCACGACCTGCGCCAGCCCCTGCGGGCGATCGCGGGCCGCCTGTCGTTGTTGCGCGAGGACGAAGCCGAGCGTCTCTCCCCGCAAGCCCGCGAGCACGTCGAGCGCGTCCAGCAGGCGGCGCTGCGCATGGACGCGTTGATCGCCGACCTGCTGTCGCTGTCGCGCGTCAGCTACGGCGCGCTGCGGCGAGAGCCGCTCGACGTCAGCGACATGGCGCGCGACGTCGTTGCCGAGCTGACGGCGACCGAGCCGGAGCGCAAAGTGGAGTGGCACATCGAGGACGGCATGCGCGCGGTGGCCGACCGCGGGCTCGTTCGCATCGTGTTGCAGAACCTGATCGGCAACGCATTCAAGTTCACGCGCCGCTGCGATGTCGCGCACATCGCCGTTTGCCGGGAGAAGGTCGATGGCGAAACGGCATTCGTGGTGCGTGATGACGGCGTCGGCTTCGACGAAGCGCATGCGGCGCACCTGTTCGAACCCTTCCAGCGCCTGCACGAGAGTACGGAATTCGAAGGAACAGGCGTCGGTCTTGCGACGGTGGCTCGGATCGTGGGCCGTCACGGCGGCTGGATCCGCGCCTCCGGCACGCCGGGCAAAGGCGCCACGCTTCGCTTCACGCTGCCCGACAGCGCCGACAGCGTCCCCGCCCTCGACATCCCCTCCGCTTGAACGGGGTCGGGTCCTGCGTTTGAGCATCCGCCCGAACGCGAGACCTGACTCCTAGCTAGGCATCGAAAATTTCGGCGAGTCGCGCGCGGTGGTGGCTGCCGTCTCCGTAGAGGAACTGGTTGTGCTGGAGGCGCTTCACCCAGATGTGCACGTCGCACTCCCACGTGAAGCCGATGCCGCCGTGGAGCTGGATTGCGCGACCCGCCACGAACGCGGCCGCATCGGACGCAGCGGCCTTGGCCATTCGCGCGAGCCTCTCGCCGTTTTCGGGCTCGTGATCGATTGCGCTGGCGGCCGCATACACGAGCGACCGCGCCCGGTCGATCTCCACCATCATGTTGACGATCGGATGCTTGACCGCCTGGAAGAAGCCGATCGGCCGGTCGAACTGCTTGCGCGTTCGCGCGTACTCGGCCGTCGTCTGCAGCAGCCACTCGGCGCCGCCGCAAAGATCGGCGGCGACAATCGTCAGCAGCGCCGGTTCGGCGCGCCGCAAGGCCGCATCGGCCTGTGCGCCGCGTGCCACGACCGCCTGCGCGGGCACCTCGACGTTGGAGAACACGACGCTCGCCTGATCGCGCGTCAAATCGACGATTCGATCGGGATCGATCGTCACTCCCGGCGCGTCGGCATCGACCACTGCCAGCACCGTCTCGTCGCCGCGCGCGGCGATCAGGAAGAAGCCGGCCTTGCGCGCATCCTGCACGAAATAGGACGTGCCCGAGAGCATGACGCCGCCGCTGCGATCCTGCGCGCGAACTGCCGTTTCCGAGACGTCCCACGCCGGGCTGTCGCCGCTGATGGCGAGGCTTGCCGCGCTGCCCGAGGCGATGCGCGCGAGCGCGCCCGCGGCAGCGGCGCCGTCCGGGCCGGCCGCCGCGCTCGCGGCCTTCAGCACCTCGGCCGTGCAGAAAGTCGACACCAGAGGCGAGGGCAGCGCGGCGCGGCCCGCTTCTTCCGCGAGCGCTGCCACGGCAACCAGTCCCATGCCGGCGCCGCCCGCTTCGGCCGGCACGCCAAGTCCGGTCCATCCCAGCTCGGTCGCCGACGCCCACAGCTTCTGGTCCCAGTACACCGGCTGCGTGGCGCTCTCGTAAGCCTCGTGATGATCGCGCGCGACGAGGGCGCGCAGCTTGTCCACGGGCAGGTTGTCCTTGAGAAAGCGGCGCGCCTGGTCGCGCACCATCTGTTCGTCCTGACCAAACCCGAAATCCCTGGGCTGTGCCATGGCCGCGGTCCTCCCTACTTCGACTTGGCCAGGCCGAGCACGCGCTCGCCCAGGATGTTGCGCTGGATCTCGTTGCTGCCGGCAGCGATCGTGAAGCCGTACGAGTTCAGGTACGCCAGCGGCCACTGCCCGCCTTCGGGCGCGCGATCGTCGCCGACATAGAGGCTGGCGTGTGCGCCTTCGATCTCCAGCGCCACCGCCGCCACGTCCTGCATCAGTTCGCTGGTCAGCAGCTTCTGCTGCAGCGGCAGCCGCATCGGATCTTCGATCAGCGCCGGCACGCGCGCGCGGCGCGCGTTCTGTCGCAGCCCTTCGCTGCGAATGGCCAGCGTCATGATCTTGTCGCGCAGCACGGCGTCGTCCCAGGCCGTCTTGCCGCCGCCGCGCCGCGTGTTCTTCGCCAGACGCACCAGGCTGCGGACACGCTCGTCGATGGAGACGCCGCCGCCGCTGCCGGCGCCTTCGGCCGCGCCGCGCTCGTAGGTGAGAGTCGTCATGGCCACCGTCCAGCCTTTGCCGACTTCATCCAGGCGCAGGTTATCGGGCACCACCACGTCCTCGAACAGCACTTCGTTGAAGCCCGTCTCACCGGTGATCTTGATGAGCGGTCGTACCGTGACGCCCTTGGCGCCTTGGATGGGAACGATGAAGTAGGAGAGGCCGCCGTACTTGTCGGCGGTGCTCGTGCGCACGAGCATGATCATCCAGCTGGCGAAGTGCGCCAGGCTGGTCCAGACCTTGTGCCCGTTGATGATCCAGTTGTCCCCGTCGCGCACGGCCGGCGACTGCACGTTGGCAAGGTCGCTGCCGGCACCGGGCTCGGAGAAGCCCTGGCACCAGATCTCGTCGGCCGACAGCAGCGGCGGAAGATAACGCCGCTTCTGCTCCTCGGTGCCGTGCACGAGGATCGTGGGCGCCGCCATTCCCAGACCGATGACGTTGATCATGTAGGGCACGCCGGCGCGTCCCATCTCCTGCGTGGCGATGGACTGAAAGCCCTTGTACCCGTGCCCGCCGTATTCCTTGGGATAGTCGGTGCCGACCAGGCCGGCGCCGTGGCACTTGTTCTGCCACTCGCAAAGGTACTTCCTCTGCTCCTCGGTCATCACCTCGATGGGCGACAGCGGAAGGCGGAAGCTCGGCGGTGCGGGACGGTTCTCGGCCAGCCACCGGCGGCAATGCTCGCGGAACTCGGCCTGTTCAGGCGTGTCGACTCTCTCGGCCATCGCATGCTCCTGAAAAGCGATCGCCGCGGCTGGTACGTCGCGGCGATCGCAATCTAGGGAGCCGAGGCCGGAAAGCCAACCTCAGGAACGCGAAGGATCAGGGACAGGGGAACGCGCAGGCGCTCGCGCCTGGCACCGCAATGCAGAACTGGCCGGCCGGGCATTGGGTGTCGCTGACGCAGCCCGGTGTCGTAGCTCCAGCCTGGCTGACGCACGCGGTGCCTCCGCCGGAGTACGAGGCGCACACGCCATCCCCGCACGAACCGCACGGCATCAGTGGCGTCGAGCAGCTCGGCGGACCGGTCGTGCCGGTCTTCTGCCGCAGGACTTCCTCGGCGACGAATGCATCGACGTCGGCCTCGACGCTTGCGGCGTCGCCATCGGAGACGCAGCCGCCTCGCTCCTCGGCTTTGGCGAAGGAACTGTTGAATTTTTCCTCGGCCTTGGCGTTGCACTCGGGGTCGGCCGACGGCTCCTCCTTCTGGATCGCCTTGGCCTCGCACTTCAGCTTGGCGCTGGTCTTCTTGCCGATGGCCTTGAGCTTGCTCGACGCGCACTTGCGCTCGGCCTTGTCCAGGGTCTGCGCGCTTGCCGGCAGCGCAGAAACGAGCATGAGGCAGGTCAGAATCGTAACGGTGCGAATCATCATGGCTGCTCCTCCTCTGCCTTGCGTCACGGACATGGGAAGGCGCACGCGCTGATGCCGGAAGCCGCAAAACAGTGCATGCCGTCGGGACACTGCGAATCGCTGGTGCACGGGGTCGTGACCGCGCCGCTGCTCTGCGCGCACGCATTGCCGCCGCCGGACCAGGCGGCACAGACGCCGCTGCCGCAGGAGCCGCACGAGGTGCCGGGCGTCCCGCACGACGGCGGAGCGTCGGGGGCGCCAGTCTCCTGGTTCGCCGTCTGTTCCGCGACGAACGAGTCGACGTTGGCCTCGACGGCCGCCGCATCGCCCTCGGAAACGCACCCGCCCTTGGCTTCGGCCTTGGCGAACGCCTTGAGGAACTTCTCCTCGGCTTTTGCAATGCACTCCGGATCAGGTTCGGCCAGCTCTTTCTTGATGGCCGTGGCTTCGCACTTCAGCTTGGCCTTGGCTTTCTTTCCGGTGGCCTTGAGCTTGGCGGCTGCGCACGCGCTTTCGGCGTCGTCGAGGGTCTGCGCATGGACGGGCAGGGCCGTCGCGACCACCAGGCTCGCGAGAATCGCGATCAGATGGAACGACATAGATTCCTCCTCTTTGCTCGCCGCCCGCAGGGCGGCGATGTCATCTTGGAGGGTGAAGCAGAAAGCGTCTGTAGTGTTCGCCGTTGCGATGCGAAATTTCCGCAGGCGGGGGCAACGAAGACGCGACGCTCGCACAAAAGGTCTCCGCCGAGCGTGTCGCGCCCACGAGGCGGATAGAGAGTGGCCGACACGCAGGCGCAGCCTTGGACTGATGCCGCGTAGCGCAGCCGCGCAGTGGGTGCGCCCTCAGGCGTTCTGCGGCGGCGGGAAGTTGTGGTGGAACTCCTCCTTGGTGTTGACGCGCGGGAATTCGGCGTCCGGAACCGGAAGATTCAGGGCGCGGCACAGCGGCGCCCAGCCCTGCTTTGCCGTCCATTCAACCAGCCGCTTCGGATCGGCCGTGGCCAACACGTGCGCATTGTGGCGCTTGTATGCGGAGATGCATTCCTCGCGGTTGCCGAGATCGGTCGTGAAATGCCGGCCGAACATTGCGTCCAGCATTTCGCGCCACGGTCCCTGCGCGGCAGCGGCGGTGGGAAAAATCGTCGAGCTCGCGCTTTCCCACCATGATTCGGGGTCGCGGTTGGAGTGCACGATGATCGCATCGGGGAAAGCTGCGGCGATCGGCTCCCAGAAGGCGGCGACGGGCCAGTCCACCGCCGCGCGGTAGCCTTCGAACAGGCGGCGCCAGTCCGGCAGCTTTCCAAGTGCGGCCTGGTGCCAGACCGGGATGTGCTCGGGATGCTCGATCACTTCGGCCATGTGGTAGCAGGGGCCGCCAAGGAGCTGCTCGAGCGCGAGCTTGAGGGACATGGTTCCGGTGCGACCGAGGCCGGCACCGACGACTCTCAGCGACATGGTACGGCAATACCTGAAGCGGCCGCGCGGGGCACGCAAGCGTGCCGACGTGGCGGCTCGAGGCGCTCAGATGTGGATCGGCCGCCCGTCCACCGCCAGCGCAGCTTCCTTCATGGCCTCGGCCAGCGTCGGATGCGCGTGCACGGAGCGCGCGATGTCCTCGGCACTGGCGGCGAACTCCATCGCCACGGCCGCCTCGGCGATCATCTCGGAGGCGTAGGGGCCGACGATGTGCACGCCCAGCACGGTGTCGGTCCTGGCATCGGCGATGATGCGGACCTGGCCTTCGGTCTCGCCCATGCACTTGGCGCGCGGCGTGGCCTGGAACGGGAACGTTCCCACCTTGACCTCGCAACCGGCGGCCTTGGCCGCTTCCTCGCTCATGCCGACAATGGCCAACTCGGGCCAGGTGTAGACGATGCCGGGAATCGCATCGTAGTTGACGTGGCCTGCCACGCCGGCCATGCGTTCGACGCAGGCGATGCCTTCCTCGCTCGCCTTGTGCGCGAGCATGGGGCCGGCGATGACATCGCCGATGGCAAAGATGCCGCCAACGCTGGTCTCGAAGTGCTTGCCGACCTTGACGCGACCGCGCTCGTCGGTCTCCACGCCGATGTCGGGGAGGCCGAGGTCGGCCGTGTACGCCTTGCGCCCGACGGCGACCAGGACGACGTCGTAGGAATCGGTGGAGGACTTTCCGTCCTTGCCCTCGATCGTGGCCTTCACCGACTTCCCGACAACCTCCACCGACTTGGCGCTGGTCTGCAGGAGGATCTCCATCCCCTGCTTCTTGAGCGAGCGCTCCAGCATCTGTGCGCTGCGCTTGTCGGAGCCCGGCACGATCTGATCCATCAGCTCGACGACGCGCACCTGACTGCCCAGGCGCAGCCATACCGACCCCATCTCCAGCCCGATGGCGCCACCGCCGACCACCAGCATCTTGCCCGGCACCTTGTCCAGGCTCAGCGCTTCGGTCGAAGAAAGGATGCGCTTGCCGTCGAAGCGCATGTGCGGAAGCTCCACGGGCATGCTGCCGGTGGCGATGAGAATGCGCCTGCTTTCGATCTGTCCGGCGCTTTCGCCGCTGATCTCGATCAGCGTGGACGACTTCAGGCGCGCCTTGCCGTGCCAGACGTCGATCTTGTTCTTCTTCATCAGGCCGGCCACGCCGCGCGTCAGCCCTTCGACGACCTCGCGCTTGCGCTTCATCATCGCTTCCAGGTCCAGCTCGACTCCCGACAGCTTGATGCCGTGCTTGTCCAGGCCATGGCTGGCGCGAGCGAACAGCTCCGAAGACTCGAGCAGCGCCTTGCTGGGAATGCAGCCGACGTTCAGGCACGTGCCGCCAAGAGCGGGGTCTTTCTCGACGATGGCCGTCTTCATGCCGAGCTGCGACGCGCGGATGGCGGCCTGATAGCCGCCAGGGCCCGCGCCGATGACGACGAGATCGTAACTCTGCTTTGCCAAGGTGCGCCTCCGCGCGTCGGTGTCAGATTTCGAGCAGCATGCGGCCGGTGTCCTCGAGCCGCTCCTTGACGCGCACCAGGAAGGTCACGGCTTCGCGGCCGTCGACGATGCGATGATCGTAGGAGAGGGCCACGTACATCATCGGCCGCACCACGATCTGGTCGCCCACCACCACCGGCCGCTTCTCGATCTTGTGCATGCCGAGGATGCCGCTCTGCGGCGGATTCAGGATCGGCGTCGACAGCAGCGAGCCGAAGACGCCGCCGTTGGAGATCGTGAAGGTGCCGCCCGAGAGGTCTTCGATGCCGAGCTTGTTCTCGCGGGCGAGCCCCGCCAGGCGCGCGATCTCGCGTTCCAGATCCGCCATGCTCATCAGGTCCGCGTTGCGCACGACCGGCACCACCAGGCCGCGATCGGTCGAGGCCGCAATGCCGAGGTGGACCCTCTTGCTGTAGACGATGTCGTCGCCCTCGATGCGCGCTCCCACCACGGGCACGTCGCGCAGCGCCAGCACGCAGGCTCGCGCGAACAGCGACATGAAGCCGAGCCCGATGCCGTGCGCCTTCTGGAACGCGTCCTTGTGGCGCGCACGCAGCTCCATGGCCGAGCTCATGTCGATCTCGTTGAACGTGGTCAGGATCGCGGCCGTGTGCTGCGCCTGCACGAGGCGATCCGCGATGGTGCGGCGAAGGCGCGTCATGCGCACGCGCTCTTCCTCGTCGGTAGCCGCCGGTGCCGGGCGCGGCGCGGCCGGGGCCTTGGCCTGAACGGGAGCCGCCGGCGCAGCCTGTGCCGAAGCCGCGCCGGCCGCCGGCTCGTGCGTCAGCATGTCGGACTTGGTCACGCGACCACCCGGGCCCGTGGCCGCGACGGTGGATGGATCGATGCCGCGCTCTTCGGCAACGCGCCTGGCTGCCGGACCGAGGCGCGGTTCGTTGGCGGTTGCCGCGTTGTCCGCGATCGCCTGCTCGGCCTCGGCCGCCTGCGCGGGACTGGCCGGCGCGTCGCCTTCGGACGAGGAGGGCGCCATCGTTTCCTTGACCGGCTGCGAGGTCGCGGCCGACGGAGCCTTGGCGGCGGCGGCCTTCGATGTCCTGCGTTCCCTGGCGGCGCCCGCGCCGTCCGCCTCGATCGTCGCCAGCACTTCGCCGACGACGGCCGTGGCGCCTTCCTGCTTGAGGATGCGCAGGACACCGGCGGCAGGCGCGGGAATCTCGACCGTGGTCTTGTCGGTCTCCAGCTCGAGCAGGATCTCGTCGGTGGCCACCGACTCGCCGTCGGCCTTGAGCCAACGCAGGATCTCGCCTTCGCTGACCGATTCTCCGAGCTGCGGGACTACGACCTCAACCGGCATGGCTCTTCTTCGCTACCGCGTGGACCTTGGGAGGCTTGAACGCATCATCGAGGATCTGACGCAGCTCGGCCTGGTGGATCTTGTAGGAGCCCGTGGCCGGGCTGGAGGCCGCGTCGCGGCCGACATACGTCAGCGTGCGTCCATCGTCGAAGATCATGTGGTTGCGATCGGAGATGAACCTCCACGCGCCCATGTTCTTCGGCTCCTCCTGCACCCAGTAGACCTCGGCGTCGGTCGGGTAGGTAGCCAGAACGCCCTGCAGGTCGGCGAGCGGGAACGGATACAGCTGCTCGAGACGCACGATGGCGACGTCGTGGATGTTGCGCTCGCGGCGAGCGACGATCAGGTCGTAGTAGACCTTGCCGCTGCACAGCAGCAGCCGCCGCACGTGCTTCCTGTCGACGTCATCGACCTCGTCGAGCACGCAGCGGAAGTCGTAGTCGGTGAACTCCTCGATCGTCGAGAAGCACAGCTTGTTCCGCAGCATGCTCTTGGGGCTCATGATGACGAGCGGCTTGCGGAAGTTGCGCTTCATCTGCCGGCGCACGACGTGGAACAGCTGCGCCGGATTGGTCATGCTGCAGACCTGCATGTTGCCTTCGGCGCAGAGGGTCAGGAAGCGTTCGAGGCGCGCGCTGGAGTGCTCGGGGCCCTGGCCCTCGTAGCCGTGCGGCAGCAGCATCACCAGGCCATTCATGCGCTGCCACTTGCTCTCGGCGCTGACCACGAACTGGTCGATGATCACCTGCGCGCCGTTGGCGAAGTCGCCGAACTGGGCTTCCCAGATCACCAGGTTCCTCGGATCGGCCGAGCTGTAGCCGTACTCGAAGCCGAGCACCCCCGCCTCCGAGAGATTGCTGTCGATGCAGTAGAAGCGCCCCTGGCTCTCGCTCATGGCATCGAGCGGAACGTAGGTCGCGTCGGTGTTCACGTCGTGCAGCACGGCGTGGCGGTGGCTGAAGGTGCCGCGGCCGCTGTCCTGTCCGCTGACGCGCACGGTGACGCCTTCGAGCAGAAGCGTGCCGAGGCCGAGCATCTCGGCGCAGCCCCAGTCGATGTGTCCGCCGGGCGAGAGCATCTGCGCGCGCTCGGCGTAGAGGCGCTTGACCTTGGGGTGGGGCGTGAAGCCTTCGGGCAGCTTGCGCAGGCGCTCGACGACCTCGTGAAGCTGCTCCGCGGACACTCGCGTCGTCGCGCCCCAGTCGTCTCCGGCCCATGTCATCCCGGCCCAGGCGCCGCCGAACGAGAAGACCTGCTGCTTGGGCATGAAGTCGCGCGCGTACTCGAGCGCGCGCTCCATCTCCTCCTCGATGCCCGATTGCAGATCGTCGGCGTCCTGCTGCGAGATCTGTCCCTGCGCGATCAGCCGGTCGGCATACAGCCTGGACACCACCGGCAGCGCCGCGATCTTCTTGTACATGAGCGGCTGCGTGAAGGTGGGATCGTCGAGCTCGTTGTGGCCGTGGCGGCGATAGCAGACGAGGTCGATCATCACGTCCTCGCGGAAGTGGGCGCGGAACTGCGCCGCCAGCCGCGCGGCCTGCACGACGGCCTCGGGATCGTCGGCGTTGACGTGGAACACCGGCGCCTGCACGAGCTTGGCGATCTCGGTGGGGTAGCGCGTGAAGCGATAGTCGGACGGTGAGGTGGTGAAGCCGACCTGGTTGTTGACGACGATGTGGATGGTGCCGCCGGTGCTGTAGCCGCGCAGCTCGGACAGCGCCAGCGTCTCCATGACGATTCCCTGGCCCATGAAGGCGGCATCGCCGTGCATGAGCACGGGCATGACGAGGCGCTTCTCGCGGTCGTTCAGGTAGTGCTGCTTGGCGGCGACGATGCCTTCGGCCACCGGATTGATGGCTTCGAGGTGGCTCGGATTGAACAGCAGCGACAGATGCACGTTGTCGCCGCGCCCGGTCTTGTAGTCGCGCGAATAGCCGAGGTGGTATTTGACGTCGCCGTCGCCCTGGATGCTGTCGGGCAGGAAGTTCCCCTCGAACTCCGAGAAGATCATCTCGTAGGGCTTGGCCAAAATGTGCGCCAGGACGTTGAGGCGGCCGCGGTGGGGCATGCCCATGACGATCTCGCGCACCCCGTGGTCGCCGGCGGTCTCGACCATCTGATGGAGAAGGGCGATGAGCGACTCGCCGCCTTCGAGCGAGAAGCGCTTGTTGCCGACGTACTTCTTGTGGAGGAACTGCTCGAACATGTTCGCGCGCAGCAGGTCCTCGAGGATCACCTTGCGCCCGGCGGCATCCAGCGGAGGGCGGTTCAGCGTCGGCTCGATCTGGTCCTGGAGCCACTGACGCTGCTCCTTGCTCTGGATGTACATGTACTCGACGGCGATGGTGCCGCTGTACGTGGTGCGCAGCAGGTCGAGCAGGTCGCCGAGCTTGCACGGGCCGTTGCGCTTGAAGCTCGGGCACTCGACGACGCGCTCGCGGTCGTCCTCGGACAGACCGAACTGCGACAGCTCCAGCAGCGGATGGCTGGTCTGGTTGCCGCCGAGGGGATCCAGGTTCGCGATCAGGTGGCCGAGATCGCGGTACGAGTGAATGAGGTCAGCGACCCCTTCGATGAAAGCCGCGCCCCCGGCGGCGGCAGAAGGGCCGGCGGCAGCCGTGATCGGACGAGCGGTTCCGGCCTTGCCGTTGAGGGCGAGCTCGAAGCCCGAAAAGAAGTGCCGCCAGTCCTCGGAGACCGAGCCGGGCTCGGAGAGGTACTTTCGATACAGCGAGTCGACGTAGTCGGCGTTGGAGATGTTGGCGAAATCGGGCTTGCTCATCGACTTGATCTGCCCCGCCTATCACAGGCGCTTCCCGGGGGAAATTTCTCGTTCGTTATTACTGAGTTGGAATCAGCAGAGGCCGACGTCGAGGAAGGCGGGACGAGCAGGATCTGCTGTATGCCGCATTGTAGCCGCCGGCGGGTCGCGCGTGCGAGCGCCGCCGCAGCTTTCGTTGCGGCGATGTGCACGGGTTGCTACAGCGTCAGCGGCCCGATCGCAGTCGGCCGCGCTCGCAATTAGGGTCTCTTACGCCGATGCCAGCGAGGGCTAATCCGAGCCCGTGCTGGTGCCTGCGCCAGTGCGGAGAGCGAGGGAGGTGCTGCCATGCAGATGATGACACGCGCAGAGCTCGCGGCGATTCGGGCCAGGCTGGCCCGGGAGCCGGCAGCCGTCGGCAACGATCGGGAGCTCATCACGCGCCTCATTGCGCAGAGCGAATATGCCCTCGACTGCGCGGCGTTGCTGGAGGAGGCCCGCAGCACTCCCGCCGAGCCGTACAGCGACGCCTGCGCGCTGGTGGCGCGCATCAACGACGGCTTCAACGAGATCTGGAACCGTTACCGCTATCTAGGGGCGCGCGGCTGACCGCGCCACCGCCTCGGAGGTGCGGTCGAGGCGGGCTCGCGTGCGCCCAGCGCAGCGGGCTGCGGAGCCTTTGTTGCCTGCAATCGAGATGGAGGGTTTGTGGCCCGCAGGGGAAGTGGCAAACTTGCCGTCTGGAGCATGCGCATGAACGGACCCACCTGGCACCGAGCCATCCTTACCCTGGCTGCGGCAGCGGCCCTTGCGCTGGTGTCGTCGGCCCACCACGCGCTGGCGGCCAAGGGCGACTGCAGTCAGCCCGTCACCAACGGCTCGACCCCCACGGCCAGCGACTGCGCCTACATCCTTCGCGCAGCCGTCGGGCTGGAGACCTGCGAGCTGTGCGTCTGCGACGTCAACGGCTCCCAGTCCCGAACCGCGGCCGACGCGCTGACGTGTCTGAAGAAGGCCGTTGGACAGAACGTGAACCTGAACTGCCCGTCCTGCGACGGCATCACCACGACGACGAACACGACGCTGTCGACGTCGACCAGCTCCTCGACATCCACCTCCACCAGCTCGACGACCACCACCATGGCCGTGCTGTGCGACAACAATGCGGACTGCGCCGGGCTGCCAGCCGCGTTCCGATGCAATCCCAACAACGGTTTTTGCGAGAAGCCTTGCGACAAGGACGCCGACTGCAGGGACTTCTACGAGTGCAACGAGAACACGCACTATTGCCAGCAGCCCGCGCTGCTGTTCTGAAGCTGCCCTTGCGCATGGCGGCGCGCTCGCGGCGGCAGCCGGCCGTCGGCTGCGGCTGACGTGCCGGCAGTGCCTTGCTCGGTGCAGGCGGCAACGGCCGGCCTGCCCCTGATCGGCACAGCCGGATCCTGTTCGGCCATCGTGGCCATCGAGCTGGCCAGCCCGTGGGCGCCGCGACTGAAGGGGTCGGCATCCAGCGACCCGGGCCTCGACGCTGCCCTGGAGCGCATCGGCGATCGAACCTCCTCCCTTCGGGTCCTGTTCTACGACGGCGACGGCCGCAGCGAGGACGGCCTGCATCGCGTCCTGCTGTTCGACCGCGGCAGCGGCGCCTTCGGCGGTTTCACCCGGCGCGAGATCGCGGCCCCGCGCGCCGAGCTGGCGCAGGTCATCGACGCGATCGACTTCGATCCGGACGGCCGCGTCGTCGCTGCGCCGCGGCTGGCCGCGCACCCGCTGCACGGGCCGCGTGAGCAGGGACGCGACATCTTCGTCTGCACCCACGGCAGCCGCGATGCGTGCTGCGGCAAGATGGGCTTTCCGCTCTACCGCCATCTCTGCGAGCGCATGGCGGCGCCGGGCGTGCGGCTGTGGCGCTGCAGCCACCTCGGCGGCCACCGTTTCGCTCCCACGCTCCTCGATCTGCCGAGCGGGCGCCTGTTCGGGCACCTGCGCTTCGAGGACGCCGAGTGGCTGCACGACGGTGATGCCGGCAGCGACCGCATCCGCAAGCACTACCGCGGGCTGTGCGCGCTGCCGGCGCCGGCGCAGGTGCTGGAGCGCAGGATGTGGGAGCGCCACGGCCTGCGCTGGCTGGACGCGCGGCTCCTGTGGCGCTGCGAAGAGGAAGGCGATCACGCGAGCGTCGAGCTGTCCGCGTTCTGGCAGGATGGGGCGCAGTCGCAGTGCCGCGGGGAGGTGCAACGGCGCGGGGGTGGCATGCAGCTGGTGGCGGAGAGCTGCGGCCGCGATCCCGAGCCGCCGTATTCGTGGGAGCTCACATCCTGGAGCGAGAGCCGCCGCTTAGGCGAGCTTGCGGGCGAGAAACAGCGCGAGCAGTAGAACCGTAGAAGCGACGATGAGGACGATGAGACGATTGCGAGAATCCATGCTGGTGCCCCCGTGCCGTCATGACCGCTGGGACGAACAGCGTCAACCCGGTCACACTCTGCAACCATGCGCACGATGGTGAGCATCCGGCCCTATCTGATCGCGGCGGCGCTCGTGTATCTGGTGGGCACGCCGTTCGCGCTCGACGGCGAGCGCCTGGACCTGGACGATCGGGTGCGCCAGGGCGTGCCGGGACGGTTCGTGAAGCTGTCGGCCGGCCACACCCGCTACGATCTGCTCGGCCCACAGCCTTCGCAGGTCGTCGTGCTGGTGCACGGCTTCACCTCTCCGTCCTATGTCTGGGGCGAGATTCCCGGACGGCTTCGCGACGCGGGCTATCGCACGCTCGTCTACGACCTGTACGGCCGCGGCTTTTCCGACCGTCCCGACGTCGATTACGACCTCGATCTGTATGACCGACAGCTCGAGGAGCTGCTGGCGAAGCTCGAGCTGAGCGAGAGGGTCCATCTGGTCGGGCTGTCGATGGGCGGCGTCATCGCCAGCGAATTCGCGCTGCGGCACGGCGACCGAGTCGCTTCGCTGACCCTGATCGATCCGGCAGGCTTTGGCGTGGATGTTCCCGTGCAGGCACGGCTGCTGGCGCTGCCGCTGGTGGGCGAGTACGTGCTGCGAGCCTTCGGCGACGGCGTGCTGATGTCCGGCAACGAGCGCGGGGTGCACGACCAGTCGCTGGTTCCGGACCTGCAGGCCAGGTTTGCACCGCAGCTCGCCTACCGCGGCTACAAGCGCGCGATCCTTTCATCGATGCGGCACATGCCGCTGTCGGACTTCCGCGAGCGATACCGGGAGCTCGGTCACGGCGCGCTGCCGGTGCAGATCTTCTGGGGACGCCAGGACCGCGTCACGCCTTTCGAGGGCGCCGAGGTTGCGGCCACGCTGCTGCCGAAAGCGCATGTGCATCCGGTCGAGGAGGCGGGGCATCTGCCGCATTACGAGAAGCCCGACGCCGTCGCGCCGCGCCTGCTCGCGTTTCTGGCCGCCAATCCTGCGCCGGCTCAGCAGGGCGTCGCGCTGCAGGGAATGTGCGGGACGACCGGCGCGCACGTGCACACGGCACAGGGCGATGCGCACGTGGCCGTGCACTCGGATGCAGCTGCAGGCGACGGCAAGGCTTCCGAGACAGGCGAGGGCGCGGAGACGAAGCGAGGTGCGCAGCGCGGCGCCGCGTCCGCGGAGCGCAGGGCGGCGCGACCGCCGCAGCAAGAGAAGGATTGCCGCGAGTGCGACCCGCGCAAGCGCGACCGGATGCCTACGGCGGAGGAGCGCGCAAGGCGGCGAGCTCCTTCTCGGCCGCCTGCCGAATAGAGGCGCTCTGCAGCTCGCGCAGGTCGCGCACCTTGACCTCGGCCGGAACGGTGAAGACGTCCTCGGGGATCGGCGCGGCCGTATCGACCTGCGTCGCGACCGTTTCCACTCGGATCGTCCCCTGGATTCCCTCCGACTTGAGGAGGATGTTCGTGCCTTCGATGTAGTGGCTGGTGATGCCGGCGATCTCGACGACGTCGCAGTCGTAGCCGAGAAACTTGTCTTTGGTCGAGACCGGCTCCGGCCGCCCGCGCAGGGCAGGGAAGCGGTTGCGGATATCGGCGGCGGCATTCATCACCGCCTTCTTGTCCGCGTCGCCGAGCGTGTTGTAGCCGTCGATCAGCGTGGCCAGCTTGTTGGGCGCGCGCAGCGCGGTTCTGGTCCCCATCTCGATGCGCGTGATTTCGGAAGGGGTGGAGATCTCGATGGTGTGCCGCTCCCCCGGCGTTGCCGAGTCGGCCGACTGCGAGCGCGTCACGGTGACCCGCTCGTCGCCGCGCGCCCGCAGATACATCACCTTCGTGCCGGGATCCTTGCCCTTCATCTCGTAACGAATGATGGCCGTCTCGAACGGGACGCGCTGGTTCCACGGGTGCGCCGCGGTTTCGGCGACGGCTTCGATGGCGCCTGTAACCAGCAGTGCGGCGCAGAGCGCGCCGATGTGGAGGCAGCGGGGACGACTGGACTGGTTCATGTTTCTCGTTGGACTCCGGCCTGGGATTTTCTTATCTACCCATGTTTCCGGCCGGGTCGAGCTTCCGCATGGCATCATGCGTTGCGGATGCGATCTGTGCGGTGGGCGTAGCTCAGGTGGTAGAGCCCCGGGTTGTGGTCCCGGTTGTCGTGGGTTCGAGTCCCATCGCCCACCCCACTTCTTTCGCGGGAATGGCCAACCGTCGCAGCCAGGCTGTTGCGGCCGTGTCGGGGCAGCCCTCGGCGCCGAATGCCGCGACTGCAATCGCCGCCGCGGTTGACCCGCTGGTCGGCGCGGCATTCGCGGCGCGAAGATCTAGCCACATGGCCCTTTGCCCTACCGTGACGCGTAGGGTAGCAGGGCCGACTCGTGGGTGCGTAGCTCAGTTGGTAGAGCAGCTGACTCTTAATCAGCGGGTCCCAGGTTCGAATCCTGGCGCACCCACCACACTCCTTCCTTCCCAGCCGCTGATCAATTCACCTTGATCAGCTCGACCTCGAAGATCAGCGTCGCGTTCGGCGGGATCGCACCGGGCGCGCCGCGCTCGCCGTACGCAAGCTCGGGCGGAATGGTGAAGCGGTACTTCGAGCCTTCGCTCATCAGCTGCACGCCTTCGGTCCATCCCTTGATGACGCGGTTGAGCGGAAACGTTGCGGGCTGGCCGCGCTTGTAGGAGCTGTCGAACTCCTTGCCGTCGGTGAGCGTGCCCTTGTAGTGCACGGTGACGTTGCTGGTGGCGGTGGGCTTGGCGCCCGTGCCTTCCTTCAGAACCTCGTACTTCAGGCCGCTCGGCGTCGTCGTCACTTTTCCGCTCTCCGTTCCGGCAGCGGCCGTGCCCGCCGCCGCGTTGCTGGCTGCTGGATTGTTCGCGGCGACCTCGGCGGGCGCCGCGGTGGCCGGGTCGTTCTTGTCGGCGGTGGCCGATGCGGCCGTTGCGGGCTTCGCCATCTCGGCCGCCGAGGTTGCCGGCTTGGTGGCCGGCGCCGCGCCGGTGGCCGGCTTGGCGGCATCGGCACCGGCCTGCGCCGCTGCTGCCGATGCGGCCTTGTCGGGCTTGGCCGCGTTCTGGTCGTGGCCGGCATCGTCGCCGTTGCAGGCGGCGGTGGTAATCATCAGCAGCGCGAAGGCGGCACCGTGCAGAAGGATGTTCATGAGAGATGCTCCTGGGCTGACGTTGGAGACGCTGGGGACGACTCCATCCCTAGCCGCGAACATGGCCGCAGTCCAGGCGATTGGCAGGCTTCCGGTGCCGGCGTATCAAGGCACGCCGGCAGCCATCGCGCACGCGTGTCGCTGGTGGGGAGAAACGAGCGATGGACCTCCATCTGAGATCGAGCGCGATACTGCGAGCGCTGCTCGGCGCCATCGCCGCCGTGGCGGTGGCGCATCTGGCAGCGCAGCTAGGCGCGCCGGCCTTCGACGTTCCCTCCAGCCATCCCGCCGTGCGCGCGCTCAACATGGACCAGGAGCCGAGCGTGCCCACGCTGCTGGCGATGGCGCTTTGGGCGATTGCGTTCGTGCTGGCCACATTGATCGCGCTCGGCGAGCATCGCGCGCGCCGTCGGCATGCTGGCGCATGGGCCTTCTTCGCCGTGGTGCTGGGCTACCTGCTCGCGGACGAGCAGCTCGGGCTGCACGAAGCGCTTGCGGTGTCGCTCTCGTCGTCGCGGGCTCAGCCGGCGCTGCGCGCCACGTGGGTCGTGCCCTACGGCGTTGCCGCGGGGGCCGGAGTGGCGCTCGGCTATCGCGTTGCGCGTGAGCTGCCGATGTCGGTGCGATGGTGGCTGCGAGCGGCGATCGTGACTTTTGCGAGCGGTGCCGCGGGAATGGAACTGCTCGGCGGACTCTATCTCGAGCGCCACGGCCACGATCTCTTCTACCATCTCACCTTCGTGACGGCCGAAGAGTCGATGGAGATGATCGGCCTGGCGTTTCTGGTGCGCGCGCTTCTCGAGTGCCTTCACTTGACGCAGCCGCACATCCACTTGCACCTGGACTGACCATACGGCGCGTCTCCTTTTTCCGTCGAGGCCGCCGCGGGTTCCGGTTCCTACGCCGAGCGCTTGTCCTCGAGCTCGCTCCAGCGCGCATACAGCCGTTCGACTTCCGCCTGCGCCTCTTCGAGCTGGCGATAACGCACGGCGACCTCCGCAGCGTCGCTTGCGATCGCCGGATCGGCCGCACGCTGCTGCGCCTGCGCCAGCATTTCCTCGGCGCGAACGATCGTCTCTTCCATCGCGTCCCACTCGCGCTGCTCGTGGTAGCTGAGCTTGCGCGGCCTGGCTTTCTCGGAGGGTGGAGCAGTCTCGCGAGCGACTTCCTTTCGCGCGGCGGCAGGGGCCGGCCGCTGCCGCCGCGTCGCCTCCCACTGCCGATAGTCGGCGTAGGGAACGACGCGGCCGCTGCCGTCCAGGCCCAGCACCGTGTTGGTCACGCGCTCGAACAGATACCGATCGTGCGTGACCAGCACGACGGCGCCAGGAAACTCGAGCAGGCTTTCCTCGAGCACCTCGAGCGTGGGAATGTCCAGGTCGTTGGTCGGCTCGTCGAGCACCAGCACGTCGGCCGGCTGCAGCATCAGGCTGGCCAGCAGCACGCGGGCCTGCTCGCCGCCCGACAGCTTTCCCACCGGCATCGCCAGCTGCTCGGAGCGGAACAGGAAGCGCTGCGCCCATCCCGCCACGTGCACGGGCCGGCCAGCGAAGATCACCTGGTCGCCTGCCGGCGCCAGCGCGCGCCGCAGCGTCAGCGACGGATCGAGCGCCGTGCGATGCTGGTCGAGCATCGACACGCGCAGGCCATCGGCGCGCTCGATGCGGCCGCTATCGGGCTCGAGCTCTCCGACGAGCAGGCGGATCAGGGTGGACTTTCCGCTGCCGTTCGGGCCGAGCAGGCCGAGGCGCGTGCCCGGGGCCAGCACGATGCTGGCGTCGCGCACGATCGTTCGATCGCCGAAGCTCTTGGCCACGTCCTCGGCCACGAGCAGGCGTCTGGTGCGCCGGTCGCTGGCGCGGAAATCGATGCCCGTCGCGCGCCGGTCCAGGCGTGCACTGACGTCGGAGAGCTCCTCCATCAAGCGTCCCGCTTCCTCGATGCGTGCCTGCTGCTTGGTCGTGCGCGCCTTGGGCCCCCGCCGCAGCCACTCGACTTCGCGTCGCACGCGGTTGGCCAGCGTCGCCTGCCAGCGAGCCTGCTCGGTCAGCGCCGCGTCCTTGCGCTCGAGGAACTCGCTGTAGCGTCCGCGCGTCTCGAAAAAGCCGCCGTCGTGGACAGGGTCCAGGTCGAACATGCGCTGCGCCACGTTCTCGAGGAACCATCGGTCGTGACTGACGACGATGAACGCCGAGCGCTGCGACGTGAGCAGGCTCTCCAGCCACAGAATGCCGTCGAGGTCGAGATGGTTGGTCGGCTCGTCCAGCAGCAGGACGTCCGGCTCGGTGATGAGGGCCTCGGCGATGGCGAGGCGCTTTTGCCAGCCGCCCGACAGTGTGGCGGGAGCGACTTCCGGATCGGTGAAGCCGCAGCGCCCGAGCATGGCCCGAACCCGCGCCTGACGGGCCGCGCGGTCGTCCGCTATCGCGTGCAGCGCGGACTCCAGAACCGCAGCGGCAGTGGCGGCGCGAAAGGAGGGATGCTGCGGAAGGTAGGCGAGGCGAGTCAGCCGCCGCAGCGTCACGGCCCCGCGATCGGGTGCTTCGATGCCGGCAAGCAAGCGCAGCAGCGTGGATTTTCCGCAGCCGTTGGGGCCGACCATGCCGACGCGGTCGCCGTCGTGGATGCCGAAGGAAACGCCGGTGAAGAGCGGCACCGCGCCGTACGCCTTCGTCAGGTCCTGGCATCCCAGCAGCACGGCCATAGCGGGCGACGGTTTAGCCGGGGAGGGCCGGGGAACAAATCAGGCAGGCCGCCAGCGCGAGTCGCCCTGGCGATCGCATTCGTGAGGCGGCGCTGGGAACGGCGACGAGACTCTTAGAATGGCCACAGCCATCGCCATGCGTGCGAATCATGACAATGGTTCTTTGCCCGCGGCGAAATCCCCTGGTTCCTACACCATCGAACTGATATCGCTCTAAAAGTCGTGGCGATCTGCGCAGGTTCGGGAGGGGCCTGGATCGATCACGCAGAGCCAGGGGGGTGTCACATGTTCGGTTTCTCGGCGCGCCGCGCGCGCATCCTTGCGTCTTCGTGTCTGCTGCTTCTCTTGAGCGCCGGTGGCGCGGCCGCGTCCGTGTGCGGCAACGGCGTGGTCGAAACCAGTGAGGAATGCGATCCGGGCGGCGGCCTCTACATCGAGGGCGATCCGTCGCAGCCGACCTGCACCAACGGCAGCAAGTGCTTCTACGAGAACAGCTGCTGCAAGTTCAACTGCCAGTTCGTCGGCCAGGGCGCGGCCTGCAACGACGGGGACTCGTGCACGTCTCCCGACGTGTGCAATCAGGTCGGCCTCTGCGTCGGCACCGGCAACTCCGTCAACGGAACGCCGTGCGACGACGGCCTGTACTGCAACGGCACCGAGACCTGCAGCAACGGCACATGCGGCTCCTCCAGCGGCGATCCCTGTCCCGGGACGCTATGCAACACCTGCCAGGAAGCGACGGATACGTGCGTGGATCCGGCCGGCACCGTTTGCGGCAGCGAGACCGGTTGCATCCTTGGCCAGTGCGACGGCGCCGGCGCGTGCAACGGCCAGCTCATGGACGGTCCGTGCGACGATGGGATCTTCTGCAACGGCGCCGACACCTGCGCCGGTGGCACCTGCAGCGTCCACGCGGGAGATCCCTGTCTCGGCGGCAGCGAGTGCGCCGATGCCTGCCAGGAAGAAACGGACTCGTGCAACGATCCCGCCGGCACGGCCTGCACCGATGACGGCAACGCCTGCACCGACGACGTGTGCAACGGCAGCGGCGTCTGCCACAGCCCGCCCAACACCGCCGCCTGTGACGACGGCGTCTTCTGCAACGGCGCAGACGCCTGCTCCGGCGGCAGCTGCTCGGTGCACGCCGGCAATCCGTGTCCCGACGATGTCGGGTGCACCGTCGATGCATGCGACGAGGACGCCGACAGCTGCTCCAACACGCCGAACGATGCCGCCTGCGACGACGCTCTCTACTGCAACGGCCCCGAGACGTGCCATGCCATCCTCGACTGCCAGAACGCCGTCTCCCCGTGCGTCGACGGCAACTCGTGTACCGTCGACAACTGCAACGAAGCGACGGACCTCTGCAGCTACGATCCTCTGCCCGAGCTGGCCGCCTGTAACGACGGCTCCGATTGCACCATCGACGACATCTGCGTCGGCGGCGGCTGCGTGGGAGAGCCGCCGCTGATGGCGGATCTGTGCCCGTGGGTTCTGGTCGAGCGGGAGGACGCCAAGGGCGACCGTATCAAGACCGGTTTCGAAACCATCGTCGGCGGCGACATCTGCGGCGGGTTCCTGCTGCTCGGAGATGCGTCGATCAACGAAGGCGACGTCGTCTCGGAGCTGACCGACGGGCGCGGTGCGATCCGCATCGGCGCAGCCGCGCTGATGTACGACGACATCGCCAGCGGCGGCGGCGGCGCGAAGGGACGTCCGAACGGCGTCAAGGTCCCGTACACGGAGGAGTACCGACTGGATCCGGGTACCGTAACGCCCAAGAGCGATGCGACCGGCAGCTATGACCTCGACGGCAGCAACCCGCTCGTGGGACAGTGCGCGCTGGCTCGCGACAGCTTCGGCCCCGCGGCAGCAGCGCTGGATGCGCTGCCGACAACGGCCAATGCGGGCTCGGTGGCGATGCGTGCGGGCGAGCTGGTCACGATCACGGTGCCTGACCCGGGCGCGCTCAACATCATCGACATTGGCGACATCCGCGGCTCGACCGATTCGGTACTGGAGATCGACGGCGGATCTGATCCCGCCACCGTCGTGGTCCTGCGCGTGGCGGGACGCCTGCAGCTACGCGCGAGAGCGCGGATCGACCTCGTCGGCGGCCTGACGCCCGAGCGGCTCCTGATCTACGTCAGCGGCCGCAAGTGCGAGCTCGGCGACAAGGCCGAAGGAGCCGGCACGCTCCTGTGCACGGCCGGCCGTTTGAAGTTCGGCACGCAGACGTTGTGGACCGGCGCCCTGTACGGTGCCGGCCGCCTGGTGCGTCTGGGCGACCGGACCGAGCTCATCCGTCAGGCATTCCAGGGGTTCTGACGTCACTTTCGGGCGGCAGGCGAGGGGTCGCCGTCGCCGTGCGATTCGACGGCCCACTCCGGGCGCGGAATGGATCGGAACGATTCGCGCAGCGCCGTTCCCCATTGCTCGCGCAGGTTGCGGAAGTACGGATCGTCGCTGGTGATGCGCTTTCGCACCTCGGGAGCGTACGTATTCTCCCGATACACGAGCAGGTCGATGGGGAGGCCGACGGTGAGATTGGAGCGCAGTGTCGAGTCCATGGAGACCAGCGCCAGCTTCACCGCATCGTAGAGATCGGTTTCGTAGCTTGCGGCGCGGTCCAGGATCGGCTTGCCGTACTTGTGCTCGCCGATCTGCATGAAGGGCGAGTCCTCGCACGCCTCGATGAAGTTGCCGGCCGAGTAGATCTGATAGAGCTGCACGGGGCGCCCTCGAATCTGGCCTCCGAGCAGCAGCGAGACTTCGAACGCGACGTGCTGCTGCTTCATCGCCTCGCCGTCGCTGCGGTAGACGGCCCGCACCGCCTCGCCAACCAGCTGGGCGGCGCGGAACATGGTCGGCACCGTGCGCAGCGTCTCGGGGTCCACGCCTCCCTCGGCCGTCAGGCCCTCACACACCATGTTGACGACGGACTGGGTGACGGCGAGGTTGCCGGCGGTCATCAGCGCGATCATGCGCTCTCCCGGCGTCTCGATGACGTGCATTTTCTTGAAGGTGGCGATGTTGTCGACGCCCGCGTTGGTGCGCGTGTCCGACACCATGACGAGCCCATCGCGCAGACGCAGCGCTACACAGTAGGTCATTCGTCCCCTTGCGCCGCTTGGCGGCGACATCGACGGCAGCGAGTCCTTGCCGTCGGCTCGTGGATGGGCGCGCGCGACTGCGGTCGTTCCGGCGCGATCAGGCGATCCCGCCGTGGTCGGAGGCGGGAGCTACTGCTGCGCGCCGGCAGGACGCACGTCCACCAGCACCGACATCGTCTCTTCCGCCAGCCCTCGCCGCACTCCGCGCACGGGGCACGCCTCGGAGTAATCGAGGCCGATTGCCACGCGGACGTAGGAGTCGGTGGGACAGACGAAGTTGGCTGCGTCGAATCCTATCCAGCCAAGCTCCCCGACCCAAGCCTCTGCCCATGCGTGGCCGGCCTGCGTCGCCCCCCCTGAGCCGGCAGGTTGGAGGTAGCCGCCGACGTAGCGAGCCGGGTGACCGAGAAGGCGCGCACAGGAGGCGAACACGTGCGCGTGGTCCTGGCATACGCCGGCGCCGCGTCCGACGGCTTCGTCGGCCGTTGTTCCCGTGTCGGTGACATCGGCGGCGTAGCGGACGTGGCGGTGCACCGCTTCCATCAGCGCGTGAAGCACCTCGAGGGCGTCGCCGCGTCCGCGCACGGCTTCGGCAATCTCGCGCAGCCGCTCGCTCGGCTCGGTCAGCGCGGTCGTGCGCAGCCAGTACGCCGGCGGAAGGCGCTCGACGCCGCCGCGCACGATGCCGGACCGGTCGGAGGTCTCGACTTCGCCTTCGGCAATCACCGTCGCGCTCTGGTGCGCCCGCGTCAGCGTCAGCACGTGCAGGATGTTTCCATAGCCGTCGTCGGTGGACGGAAGCGGGCGGCCGTCGGTATGCGCCAGGCGCCACCACACCACCCACTGCCCGTCGTGGCTCTGAGGCGTCAGGCGCAGCAGCTGTGCGGCGTAGTCGACCGGCCGGTCGTAGGCATAGGTGGTCTGGTGACGGATGTGGATGCGCATGGGCAGCGGCCTCAGGTCAGGTACTTGACCGCGATCTCCTGCCCGAGCGCCGCGTTCTCGCGCAGAAAGCCCTGCAGGAACTCGTGCAGCCCGTCCTGGAAGATCTGCTCGATGCGCCCGTAACGCAGCGTGGAGTGCATTTGTCCGGCCAGACGGTGGCATTCGCCGCGGTCGGCGTAGGCGCCGGCAAGGGCGTCCAGACGCAGCGTGACCTCGTCGAAGCAGCTTCGCAGCGAGCGCGGCATCTCGGGCCGCAGCAGGAGCAGGTCGGCGATCAGCCACGGCTGCAGGCGGTCGCGATAGACCCAATGATAGGCGCGTAGCGCCGAGACCGAGCGCAGGATGGCGGCCCATTGGTAGTAGTCGCGCGCGCCGCCGATGCTCTCGTGCTCCGGCAGCAGCACGTGGTACTTGACGTCCAGGATGCGTGCGGTGTTGTCGGCGCGCTCGAGGAACGTACCGAGGCGAACGAACCAGTAGGCGTCGTTGCGCAGCATCGTGTTGGCGTAGGCGCCGCCGAACAGGATCGAGCGCTCCTTGACCCACTCCAGAAACCGCCGCGCCTTCTCCGGAGTCGGCGGCTCGGGACACACCGAGCGCAGATCGAGCCAGGTCGTGTTGACCGCCTCCCACATGTCGGCGCTCAGCGCCGTGCGCACGGCGCGCGAGTTGGCGCGAGCCGTCTGCAGGCACGAGACGATGGAGGAAGGATTGCTCTGGTCGCAGGCCAGGTGCTCGAGCACGGTCTGCGCCGTCGGCGTCTCGTACCTGGCGTAGAACGTCGTCTCGCAGCCGGCAGCCACCACCGTCGAATGCCATTCGACCGTATCGCTTTCGGCCTCCGGCGACAGGTTGGCCATGCGCAGGCCCACGTCGAGAAGGCGCGCCGTGTTCTCGGCGCGTTCCATGTAGCGGGCCAGCCAGAACAGGTCTTCGGCGGTGCGGCTCAGCACGAGCTCATGCCTCCAGCACCCATGTGTCCTTGGTGCCGCCACCCTGGCTCGAGTTCACCACCAACGATCCTTCGCGCAGCGCCACGCGCGTCAGTCCTCCCGGCACGATGCGGACCTGATCGCCGTAGAGCACGAACGGCCGCAGGTCGACGTGGCGCGGTGCGATGCCGCTCTCGACGAAAGTGGGGCACGTCGAAAGCGCCAGCGTCGGCTGCGCGATGTAGCGGTCGGGGCGCGCGCGCAGCATCGCGCGAAACGCCTCGACCTGGGCCCGGCTCGCAGCCGGCCCCACCAGCATCCCGTAGCCGCCCGAGCCCTGGACGTTCTTGACGACCAGCTCGCCGAGGTGCTCGAGCACATAGGTGAGATCGTCGCGCTGGCTGCAGCGCCAGGTAGGCACGTTCTCCAGGATCGGCTCCTCGCCGAGAAAGAAGCGGATCATGTCGGGGACGTAGGTGTAGATGGCCTTGTCATCGCAAAGGCCGGTGCCCACGGCATTGGCGATCGAGACGTTGCCGGCGCGATAGGCGGCGAGCAGCCCAGGCACGCCCAGACTCGAGTCGGGGCGGAACATCAGCGGATCGAGATAATCATCGTCGATGCGACGGTAGACGACGTCGACGCGCTGCAGCCCGCGCGTCGTGCGGGTGTAGACGACGAGGTCGATGACGACCAGGTCGAGACCTTCGACCAGCTCGATGCCCATCTCGTCGGCCAGGAAGGAATGCTCGTAGTAGGCGCTGTTGTAGGAGCCGGGAGTCAGAAGCACCACGGAGGGCTCGCCGCTGCAGTTGGGCGGTGCCACCGAGCGCAGCGTGGCCAGCAGCTCGTCGGGATAGTGCGACACCGGCTGCACGCGATGCATCGAGAACAGATCGGGAAACAGCCGCATCATGACTTCACGGTTCTCGAGCATGTAGGAGACGCCCGAGGGCGTTCGGCAGTTGTCTTCGAGAACGTAGAAGCAGTCGGGTCCCGTGCGCACGACGTCGATGCCGGAGATGTGCGCGTAGACGCCGCCCGGCGGAGGCAGGCCCTGCATCTGCGCGCAGTAGCCGGGATTGGCCAGCACCATCGCCTGCGGGATTCTGCCGGCGCGAACCATTTCCTGGCTGGAGTAGGAGTCGGCCAGGAAGGCATTGAGCGCCCGCACGCGCTGCTCCAGTCCGCGGGCCAGGCGCGACCATTCGGCGGGGTCGAGCACGCGCGGGATGATATCGAACGGGATCAGCCGCTCCGGATCGCCGCCCTCGTTGTAGACCGCAAAGGTGATCCCGGTGCGACGAAAGACCGCCTCCGCCTCGTGACGCTTGGCCGCAAGCGCCGCCGCAGGCATCGCATCCAGCCAGGAGGCGATGCTCTCGTACTGCGCGCGCACCTTGCCGTCGGCCGCCATCTCATCGAAGGCCGGCAGGTCTCGGGTTCGCTCGGTGGCCGTCCGCCCGGGGATGGCACAAACATTCACGGGCGTCCGAAGTGCAACGTGCGTACCACGGCGCGCCCGGCTCGCGCTCGCAAAATTTCCGCGCGCCGCGGGCTCGCGAATGCTCGCGGGGGTGCTGTCGATGCTGCCGGGCGTGCTCGCAAAAGCGGCGGCTGTCCAAAACCCGGGCAGCGGGCGATGCACGGCGCACGGATTGAAAGCGCGCGGCCCTGCCTGCACGAGACAGCTCAGGTGGCCTGCTTTCCATCCGACGACCGTGCGCGGGCATCGGTCTTTCGTGCCTGCGCCTTCTACTTCGCGCTGACGCTGGCGGCCTGCGTCGGCGCCGGCGTTTTCAGCCGGCCGGTCGTGGCCGACAACCGGCTGTACTTCTTCATGGCCGAGCGCGCCGCCTCGGGCACGCCACCGCACGTCTCGATGATCGATACCAAGAGCCAGCTCGCCACGCTGCTCGGCGGCGCAGCCATCGCCATCGGGCGCTCGGCAGGCGTCGATGACGTGCACGCAGGGCGCGCGGCCAGCGTCGTGGCGGCGTCGGCAGCCGTGGCCGGCACGGCCCTGCTCGCCGCCTCCGTTGCAGGCTCGAGCGTGGCGGGAGCGATCGCCGCGCTGGCGCTGCTGTCGACGCGCGGCTTCGTCGATCACGCCGCCATCGGCTTCAACCCGAAGATCTTCCTTGCGGCGTTCCTCGTATGGGCGCACTGGGTCTGCGCCCGAAATCGGCCGGGCGCAGCGGGCTTCCTGGCCGGCTGCGCGTTCCTGTGCTGGCAGCCGGGTTTGCTCGGCATCGCCGCGGTCGCTGCCGAGACCCTTCTTCGTCACGGCGTGCGCCGCTGTGCCACCGTCATCATGGCCGCACTGTTGCCGATCGCTCTCTACCAGGCCTACTTCCTCGCCAACGACGCCGTGGGCGAGCAGCTCGTGCAGACGTACGTGATGACGCTCGGCAGCGTCCACACTCGCGTTGCATGGGCCCCGTCGCTGCTGTTCCTGCTGACGGAAGCCCGAGGGCACCTGCCCCTGCGCCTGGCTCCGCTTCTGTGCACCGTCACGATCGCCGCTTCGGCGCTGATCGCGATCACGCGGCCGCGGCGGGCGCTGGCGATGCTGCAGCGGCAAGGTGCAGCGATCTCGCTACTCGTGGCGGGAGCCGGTGCCGTGCTCTTCACGCTCTACGATCACCAGGGCGTGCCCGATCTGTTCTTCCCCGCTCCGTACGTTGCCATCGGTGCGGGCATCGCCATCGCCGCCGCTGCGCGTAGCGCCGCGGTCGTCGGCGAGCGGGCGGCGGCGGCGGTGACGGTGATTGCGGTGGCGGCTCTGATGGTCCAGCTCCATGGCGGCGGCGTCCAGCTTCCGCGCAGCGGCCGCACGCTGGCGGAACAGCGCGAGCTGGCGGCGGTGCTGGCCGACCTCGGAGAGCAGCATGGCGGAGTATGGGCGTACGAGGCGGTGCATCTTCTGGCGCTGGCGCATCTCGAGAACTGGGTGCCCGTGGCGCAGCTCTACGATGACGTGGCTTCCGTCATGGACATCCACGCCTATCGGCCGCAGCGGGACGGCCGCATGCCGGGCATCATCGTTCGCGGCCGCGGCCGGCTGCCCGGCTTCGATGGCTATGCGGCGGTCTACGAGCGCATCGCCAATCCGGCCTTCGGGCGCGACGGCCTGAGGCTCTACAGGAAGCTGGTGACAGCCGAGCCGGAACCGCCTATAGATTGAGCCGGTGCGTGGGGACCTCCTTGCAGCGGCGGCCATTCTGGCCATGACCGTCGCGGCGGCGACAGCCGTCGCCGCGCCATCGTCGTCCGCATCCCCAGTCTCCGAGCCCGTCCTTCCGGCTCGTATCGTTCCGAAGATCATCGACGTTCCCGGCAGCCTCGGCCGTGCCCGTGCGGCGCGAGACCATGACCGCGAGCGGCTGCAGCGCGAGCTGACGCCGGCTCTGGTCGGCGAGCGATGGATCGAGGATTACGCTGATCTGGAGCGAGCTTACCGAGACGGTCTGCTGGTCGACGTGAAGAGCGATCCGGACGGTCTCGGCATCGAGCTGCGCCTGGAAGGTCCCTCGCGCATCGGCGAGCTCGTGGACGAGGACTCCATCCTTCAAACCCTGCTTTGTCGCGCGGCGCCGCCCACCGTCGGCCTGCTGTACCGGCTGGCCGACCGTATCCGCCTGATCGAAGGGGAGGCCTACGAGCCGCTGATCATCACGAGCCTGGTCAGGACCTGGAGCTACCAGCAGCGCCTTTCGGCGGTCAATCCGAACGCCGACCGCACCCGCGAAGGCATCCCGCCGACCCACGTCCTGGGTCTCGCCTTCGACATCGCGCGCAGCCCCTTGTCGGCCGAGCGCCAGAGGCTTCTGGAGTCGGTGCTGGACGAGCTGTCGGCCGACGGCGAGCTCGTCTACTACAAGGAAGGCTCGGGCCACGACTGCTATCACGTCATCGCGATGCCCAGTGCCCACGCCTCGCTGACCCGTTACTACGAGAAGCTGACGGGCCAGGATGAGCGCCGGCTGGCCTCCGGCGAGCGGCATCGCGAGCACGCGCTGCCGGCTCCGCCGTGTGTGATGTTCGGCCGCGGCCTCGAGCCTTACAGCGCCGTCTGCACGTGCGACCTGCCGGCCGATGCCGGACCCATGGCCGGCGACGGCGGCTGAGCATCGTCTTTCGCACAGGTTTGTGGGGCACGAGGCGAAGATGCACTTGCGGCCCCGGACCACACTGAGTAAGCTTCGAAAGCTCGATCCGACCGGATCGCGCTGGCCGCAAGGCCCTCCTGTTCGGAGTTCCGGTCTCGTCCCCCAGGTCCATTCTGCGCGCCGCCTGCGCGCGGCTCATTGCGTGTGAACGCCTCGCGTTCGCTGCGCTGGCCGCGTCATCGGCGCGCTCGGTCTCGACGGTGATGCCACCCGCCGTCGGGCCGTTGCAGAGGGAAGCCGTGTGCGCTGGTACCGGGGGGTCCAGCGCTCCCTCTCGCAGCGGAGCCTTGTAACGTTCCGGGGCTCAGGCGGCACTCCTGGCGGGTCGTCGCGGTTGGTAGTCCCAGCCAGCCGCGGCGGCACGTTCCTTCTGCGTGCGGTTCGCGAAGGAACGGCGCTACAGATTGGCGAGCGCGGTTTCCATGTCGCGCGAGACGCGGTCGTAGGTGAGGTTCTGCAGCGCCCATTCGCGGCCGGCGATGCCTATGCGGCGGCGAAGCGTCGGGTCGGCCAGCAGGGCCGCGAGCGCTGGGACGAAATGCTCGGGGTCGGCCAGAACGAACTCGAGACCCGGCGTCATCGCAAGGCCCTCCGCGCCGTGCGGCGTGGTCACCACGGCTTTTCCGGACATCAGCGCCTCGGCGATCTTCAGTTTGGTTCCAGAACCGGAGAGGAAGGGCGCGGCGAAGACTGCGCAGCGCTTGATGTACGACTGCACCTCGGGAACGTCGGCGAACATCTCCGCATGCGGAACCGCCGCCACCGCCTTCTGCAGCGCGGCGTCGGGACTGCGGCCGACGAGCCACAGTCGATGCTTCACCCCGGATTGCGCCAGCTCCTGCGACACCTGCAGCAGGCATTCGGCAGCCTGCGCGTTGGGCAGGTAAGCGAACGTCCCGACGAACAGCACGATGTCGGCGTCGCCGTCGCCCGCAGGCTCTCGCCGTGGCACGGCGTTCAGGACCACCGCAACATTTCCGAGGCCGAAGCGTTGCCGGTAGCTGCGCGCGTTCTCCTCGCTGGCCGCCCACACCTGGTCGGCCAGCTTCAGCGCGCGACGCTCGAGCGCCTCGGTGTTGGAGGCGAGGGCCCTGTAGGCGAACCGGACCAGCGCGCTGCCGGCGGCGGCTGCGACGCCGGCGTGAAGCTCGGATTCCACGTTCATCGTATCTGCAATGATGCGCACGCCGGGCACGCGTGAACGCAGCGGCGCGCACAGTTCGGCCAGATACGTGTCGCCCAGCACCACCACGTCGGGTCGCGCGGCGCGTACCTTGGCCGTGATGAGTCGCTCGCGCTTCGGCCACAGATAGCGTGCAGCGGGAATGGACCGCCCCGTCAGCATCGCCCGCGCAATGCGCCGTGCCCTGCCGGCCGGCGTCTCGGTGGCGGCGGGGAAGAACTCTGCGGCACGGGCCGACAGCTCGGCGGCGGCGCTCGGCTCATCGCCGACGACCATCAATTCGGTATCGTGCCGCTCGCTGAGGATCTGCCAGATCATGCGCACGCGCATGCGTCCGCCAAAATCCGGGCCCCAGGGCGAGTATGGCGCGATGTAAACGATCTTCATGATGCGCGGCCGTGCCGTCGCCTTGCCGGAGCCATCTGCGCGAGCAAGCCGAGCATGGTGCGTGTCCGTCGCGGCGCCAGCAGCGCCAGCACCGCGGCGTAGGCGCCAAACGTCGTCAGCGCCCACGCGGTAAGCGAGACGACAGAGGCCGCCGGCCATCGGGAATGCAGCAGATGCATCGCCAGCGCCGCGGCGCCTGCGGCCACCCACGGCGCTGCCACCGCCGGTGCGACGTCGAAGGCCACCGTACGACGCGCCACCGGAATGGCGGCGGCGATGGCCGGCGCCGCGGCGATCGCCGCGCAAGCCGCACCCATCGGTCCGAATGCGAGCGTGAGCGCCGTGCCCACCGACCACATGATTGCCGCCTGCGCGGCTGCCAGCGCGAACGCGTGCCGTGCATGTCCGAGCGCGCCGAGCAGCCCGAACAGAGGGAACGCGCTCGCCAGCGGCAACATCGCGATCCAGTAGGGCAGCACCAGCGGCACGGCCGCCTCCCACTGCTGGCCGAAGACGAGCTCGGGCAGGCGGTGCGCAAAGACCAGCACGACCGCGGCGGCCGGCGCAACGGCGGCATTGGCAGCGAACAGGACGTTCCCGATGAAGCCGCCGAGCTGCTCGCGGTGGTCGAGCATGCGCGAGAAGGCCGGGAGGTACACCCGCTGCATCATGAACAGCGGCAGCACCGGAGCTCGCCCGACCCACGACGCCCACGTCAGCATGCCGACGGCGGCCTCACCCGCCAGCACGCCGACGGCAACCGGAATGAACGCGTCCTTTCCCAGGGCCACCAGGGCGATGCCTTGGAAGGGCACGCCGAAGGCAAGGTGACGGCGCAGGCGCGGCCACGACAGGCGCCAGCCCGCCGGCCACGGTGCGGCGGCGTGCGCGAGAATGGCTCCGGTCATGGTACGCGCCAGGAGTGCGAAGCCCAGACTGACGGCCGCGCCGAAGCCGGCCAGGGCCAGTCCGACTGCGGCCGCGTTGAAGATCAGCGCCTGTCCTACCTCGATCACCGCCAGACGATCGAATTGCAGGTGCCGCTCCAGCCGGATCGACGGCACCGTCTGCAGCGATGCCGGCAGCAGCGCCAGCGCCGCCAGGCGGATGACCAGAGCGACGTCGTCGCTGCGGTCGTAGGCCGACGCAAGCGCAGGCGCCATCGTCCACGCCACCGCGATCGCCGCCGCCACGAACAGCTGCTGCGCGGTGAAGACGCTGCGATAGTCGTCGATCTCCGGCTCGTGCGGCTGGCGTACCAGCGCCGCGCCGAGGCCGACGTCGGAGACGAGATAGAGCACGCTCCACGCCATGACGACGATGGCGTAGATTCCGAACTCCTCCACGCTCAGGATGTTGGCCAGCGCCACTGCGCCGGCGCCGTGCAGCGCCTGGGACAGGACCTGGCGCGTGGCCAGCGCACCGGCCGCTCGCGCCGTTGCGCGCCTGATCGCCGACGGCGAGAGCAGTGGCGGAGCGGGAGGCGCCATCGGTGTCATCGACGATCGCGATCGGCTAGACGGGCCATTCTCGTGCGCTTCTTGATCAGTCTTCTCGCGCTCCGTCCAGGGCGTATCGGTGGCACCGAGACGTACATCCGCGAGCTGCTGGCGGCTCTGCCTGCCTGCATGGGCGAAGACGAGGCCGCCGTCCTTCTTTCCAGGCACATCGCCGACGACGTGCCGACGCCGGGTCTGGGCCGGATCCTCGTCGATGCCACGCCGCCGGTGCTGATGGCGCAGCGGATGGCCGAGGCATTCACGCCGTATCGTGCCCGCCACATCGAGCGCGTGATCAAGACCTTCGCGCCCGATGCGATCCTGTTCCCGCAGATCTCCATCTTTCCCAAGCTCGTCCAGGCGCAGGCGGTGATCACCGTCGGTGACGTGCAGCACCTGGTGCATCCCGGCAACTTCGCGCTGGTCGACCGTCTGTTCCGTCGGGCTATCTATCCGTACAGCTTCGAGAGGGCGGCGATCGTTCTGTCGATGTCCGTCCATACTCGCGAGCAGCTCATCGAGCTCGCGAACGTCAGCGCCGGCAAGATTCGCGTCGTGCCGCTCGGAGCCGGCGTGGCCGCCGGCTCGCGCGCCGGCGTTCCCGTGCAGGCTCCCTATCTGTACTTCCCCGCCGCCACCAATGTGCACAAGGGGCACGACGTGCTGCTGCGCACGTTCGCCGCCGCCGTGCGCGAGCACGCGCTGCCGCACACGCTGGTGCTGACGGGGCAGCAGACCACGCACTGGCGCACGTTGAAGCGCCAGATCGCGCAGCTCGGCATCGCCGACCGTGTCATCCATCTCGGGTTCGTGGCGCGCGACACCGTCGGCTCGCTCTACGCTGGCGCCGATGCGGTCGTGTTCCCGACGCGCTTCGAAGGATTCGGGTTGCCAGTGCTGGAGGCGGCCAGCGCCGGTGCGAAAGTCATCGCGTCCGATCTTTCGGTATTCGAGGAGGTCGGGGCCCGCGGCGTGCTGAACATCGATTTCGAGGACCCGCGCCAGCTGGTTTCGGCGCTGGCGGCCGAGCAGCGCGCGAGCCTCGGAGAGCAGGCGTGGACCTGGGAGCGCACGGCACGTGCGACACTGGAGGCGTTGCGCGATGCGGGGCAGGGCGTGTCGGTCGGAAGAGGGAAATGGAGGCGCCGTACGCAGTAGGGGGAGGGCGGCCTGCGTACGACGCCTCGAGAGTCGAAGGCTCCAGGCACGAGCTCAGGGGAGATGGGGAAAGCCGTGCTCCCTCCGACTCACTTGTTCGCGGCCGCGCGCGTCACGACGGAAGCTGCGCCGGTCGACAAAAGGACAACGAAAACGAACCCTTCTTTTTCGCGGGCCGCGTCGGTTCCGGCCACGCGCTACTTTCTTACAGCGGTGTAACCAGACCAACAAGAGGGTTTGCGGGGGCAGCGAAAAAAAGAACGGAGGACCGGGTGCGGTGTGTTGCGTGCGGCTGCTGCCTCGCGATGGCGTCAGATGCGGCGGACGGTGTGGTGGTGAGGTGCCGCGCGCAGAAGGGGGAGGGCGGCCTGCGCGCGGCACCTCGTTGTCGGAAGTTGCAGCGCGCGAGGCTTGGGGGAGGGGGACAACCCGCACGCACTTCCGACAAGCTGTGGTCAACGTTCTACATACACATCCATTTCACGGCGGCCATGTCCGTCCTGTCCAGCCGCGTGCTGTGCAGTGCATGGCTTTCACCATGCGCCGTCAGCGCTAGTCGGGACAGTTGGAGCCGCCGGGGAAGTTGTACGTGACGCTGTGATCATTGGCACACCGCGGCTCGAATTCAACATTCAGCGCCACCACTCCTGGGCCCGGAAGACCCGACGAGCTGTTGATCGCGGGACTGTTGGAGGCAGCGATGCAGAAGATGTTGCTGAGCGTTCCGCCAAAGTGTCCGCCGGTGGCGCCGACCTCGATGGTGTCGGGATAGCACGCGCGATTCTCGAGGAGGCTACAATTGCCCGCATTCAGGGCCTGGCACTC
The DNA here is from genome assembly GCA_035626395.1 of Candidatus Limnocylindrales bacterium. Classification (NCBI taxonomy): domain Bacteria; kingdom Bacillati; phylum Chloroflexota; class Candidatus Limnocylindria; order Candidatus Limnocylindrales; species Candidatus Limnocylindrales bacterium. The sequence goes on from DASPNR010000042.1 coordinate 827,598, forward strand.
GGCGTCTGTGATGCATGTCAAATAGCCACGGCCGCTCGCGCGTACCTCACCGTCGCAATACGATTGGATCGGTCCGAGCGTGCAAGTGCTGTTATCGCCGCACAAATAATCTTCACACTGGTTCGGCTCGACGCCCGCACCGCCGCCTGCCGTGCACGACCCGAGTCCTGCAGCCGCGCACTCCGCATGCGACTTGCAGCCGAACGAGGCATCGCCCGAACATGCGCGGCAATGGCACATCGCTCCGACGGGCTCATCGCACGGCAACGACGCCACATTCGACTGATCTTCGGTGGTGTAGTTCTGCACGATATGGATGCCGGCGCCGCCGATATTCGTGGACGGATGCGGCGGACAATCGAAGCTGATCGGGCCAAAGGTGGGGTGCAGAGAATTTTCGTCGCACGCCAGATTCGGCCGCTGTCCGCCCGCGCAGGTGCCGTTGCGCTGGCCGTCGTTGGGGGTGACGTCGCCGGTGCACTGCGGGCAGGGAACCGTCAGCGTGTTGCCGCCGGTGTGGATGATCGCATTCAGCTCCAGCGATGCATCCCAGACGCCGTTGCCGATATCGGCGGTCCCGGTCAGCTCCTCGGTGATGCGATTCATCACGCAGACCGGGATGCCGCCGGAGGACAGCGGCAGCGGCGGGCCGAACAGGCAGGCGCAGGTATTGTTGACGGCGCCGCAATCGGAGTCCGCGCCGTTGATCGTATCGCAGAAAATCGTGGGATCGCTGATGCAACGGCAGCTCGAGGTGGCGGCCGTCTTGGTCAGCTCGAGCCGAACCTCGCACGCCGCACAATCGGCGTCGCACTCGAGCCGCGCCGGATCCGGATAGACGTCGGGCAGGTCCACGTTGTGCGCGGTGCCGGTCCAGCCCGTGCTGAGGAAGGTATCGGTGAGCTGCACTCCAGGGCCACCATTGAGCCGCCGAACGACCTGATCGATGGGGCAGTCATTCGGCAGCTCGTATGCCATGGCCGCCAGACCCGATCCCGAACGATCGGCCACGACGTCGGCAACGCAGCTCTGCAGCTGCGCCACGCTGTCGCCGCAGGAGCCGAGCGCGTCGAGCTCGTGACGCGAGTCGATTGCAGGAAAGTCGTCGATGTCGCATGACGAGGCGATGCCGGCCTTTATCGCGTCGATGGTCGCGGCAATCTTGCCGTTGGGATCGTCGCCTTCGCAGCCGTAGTCGAGGCCGCTGGCCGCCTTGTCGAGCGCGGTCTGGCATTTCACGCGCTCACCGACGATGGTCGGGAGCGCCTTGGAGAGACCCGAGGCGATGGCGCGATGGCAACCGCGTGCATCGCTGGGAAGCGGCGTATCGGGAGTGCCCATCGTGTCGTGCAGCGCGTTTCGCACCACGCCGTCGGCCGACGCGATCATGCATGCAGCGAGCTCGCTGAAGTCGTCGATGCCGGTGGTGGCGCCGCCGTCGTCCGACAAGTGGCCGGGCGAGAGGCAGCGGCCGTAGTTGGAGAGGACCGTATTGATGGGCGAGCCACCCGGAGCGCACTTGCCCGTTATGGCCGCCGTGACCTTGTCGCGCGCCTTGCCGAGCTTGCCATCCAGGTCAGCGCCCGGATTGTTGCAGTCGACACCGCCGCCGATGACGCCGGCGTCGCGCTGCGTATGACACTTGGCTGCCGACTTCAGAAGCGTCTTGACGTACTTGCCGACGCTCTTGCCGATGGCTGAGCGACACGCGGTCTCGGCGCTGCTCTGGGCGCTGGCCGTAGAGGGGGCCGAAGCGAAAGCGCCCGACAGAACGAGAGTGAAACAGAAAGCGGTTGTGGGGGTGGTGAAAGATTTGCGCATGTCCGATCTCCTCGACATCGCCGCCCTCTTTTTTTGGCATATGCGGCGTGCGCAGACGCGAGCGAAATTCACGTCTCCTTTCGTTCCCTACAGGGGTGTTACCAAAGCAACAATGGGGTTCCACCATTAGGAAGCGAATTTTTTCGCCCCTTGCATGACCAGTGAAAAAACCGTGGCAGGCGCCGTGGTTGACGGACGACAAACAAAGCAGGTCCGAAGCTGACCGATCTGCAACGCAGAAATGCACGACGTTGCCTTTGTTCCACCGCGAAGGGCCGCATAGCTTCGACACAAACGCCGGAGGTTCAGCGTGGATATCTGCAGCGGGTTCGTGCAAGCGATCGGTCGAACGCCATTGATACGGCTGCGCGGCCCGTCGCTGGCCACCGGCTGCGACATCCTGGGCAAGGCCGAATTCCTCAACCCCGGAGGTTCGGTCAAGGATCGTACCGCCTGGTTCCTGATCGAGGACTTCGAAGAGCGTGGCCTCCTGGGCCCTGGCGGCGTGATCGTCGAAGGGACCGCCGGAAACACCGGCATCGGCATCGCGCTGGTTGCCGCGGCGCGCGGGTATCGCGCCGTCATCGTGATGCCCGAGACGCAGAGTGCCGAGAAGAAGGAGACGCTGCGGCTGTTCGGCGCCGACCTTCGGCTCGTGCCAGCCGTTCCATACAAGAACCCGGGCAACTACGTTCACGTCTCCGAGCGCCTGGCCAAGGAGCTGGCGGCGAGCGAGCCGGGCGGCGCCGTCTGGGCGCAGCAGTTCGACAACACCGCCAACCGCCGCGGCCACCATCGCACCACCGGCCCGGAGATCTGGCAGCAGACCGACGGGCGCATCGACGGCTTCGTCTGCGCCGTCGGCACGGGCGGAACGCTGGCCGGCGTCGGCAGCTTCCTCAAGGAACGAAACCCGCAGATCAAGATTGCCATCGCCGATCCGATGGGAGCGGCGCTGTATGCGTACTACACGCGCGGCGTGCTGGAGAGCCAGGGAAGCTCCATCACCGAAGGGATCGGGCAGGGCCGCATCACGGCGAACCTGCAGGACGCTCCGGTCGACCTGGCGTTCCAGATCGCGGACGAGGAAATGCTTTCGTACGTCTTCTCCCTGCTGCGCGAAGAAGGGCTGTGCGTGGGCGGATCCACCGGTGTCAACGTCGCCGGCGCGGTGCGCCTTGCCCGCGAGCTCGGCCCCGGCCACACCATCGTCACCATCCTTGCCGACGGCGGTCAGCGTTATCAGAGCAAGCTGTTCAATCCGGCGTATCTGCGAGCGCTGGGGCTGCCGGCGCCCGACTGGCTCGAGCTGGGCTGACCGGCGGCCACCGCCGGCAAAAGAAAAGGCCGGGCATGCTCGCATGCCCGGCCTTCGTCTGTCAGCGGCGCGCCGCTGGTCGGCTGATCACTCCGCGCAGTTCACTTCATTGCAGTCGCAAATCGTGGGCGCGCAGGTGACGGTGTCGTTGTTGGCGTAAGGAGCGTTGCTCGTGTCCGGGTCGTTCTCGCACGAGCCGCCGGGGCAGTCGGCGCCGCTGGTGCACAGCCCGCCGGCGTTGGTGCCGCCCTGGCACGAGTTCGTCAGGTTGCAGTCGCCGCCGGTGTTGTTGCAGTCGGCGTTGACCCAGCCCGTGTTCGAGATCATCGCGTTGACGAAGTCGAGGATGCGCACGGGGTTGCCGTCCGCGTCGCGGCTCTTCGTCTCGGTGTAGATCTTGTCCGAGCCGAACATGGTGTGGCGCGACCCGGCGCCGGTGAAGTACCGGTAGTTCGGCGATGCCGCCGCGATCTGCGACTTGAAGTCGCGCATGCACTGGTTCCACTGGCAGGTCGGAACCCACCAGTTGCCCCAGGCCGCCACGTTGTCCGGGTTCTTCATGACCTGGAAGAAGTTGCACTGGCTGCCGCCGCCGCCGTCGTACGAGGAGTCGTAGTGAGCGAAGCGGGCATTGGGGAAGCGTGCCGCCAGGCCATTGGTCAGCTCCACGATCGAGAGCTGGGTGACCGGAGGCTCGACGCCCGGAATGTCGGTCGGCAGAACCTCTTCGACCTTCCACGAGCTCTGGATGTAGCTGTCGAGCCACTCCTTGGTGATCACGCCCACGCCGCCGTCGCCGAGGACGGAGAAGTCGGCCGACGGCCACACGTCGCGGATCAGGTAGTACGAGTTCATGATCGCGCCGTAGGAGCCGGCGCTGGAGCCGGTGACGAAGACCGCCTCGGGATCGAGGAAGTGCTCGCGCGCCCATTTCTCCACGACCGCCGCATTGGTGCGGCCGCGGTGATAGGCGGTGCTGCCCGATCCATACGTCGTGCTGTTGGCGCCGCCCCAGTGCACGTCGCAGCTGCAGTAGGTCACGAAGACCACGCTCCAGTTGCGGAAGGGGTTGTCGGGATTGTCGAGGTCGGCGAACCCGGTGCCGACCAGCTCGGGATTGTCGCCCGCATCGGCCGTGCGCGAGCAGGTGCCGATGCCGAAGCAGCTGGCGTTGTTCCAGCAGGCGCCGCCGCCCTGGTAGTACATGAGGATCTTGTTCTCGTCGCCGCTGTGGCCGCGGCGCGCGAAGAACAGGTAGGGATCGCCGTCGACGCACGCCGGCTTGAGGTCCTTGCCGAGGTACGGAACGGTGCTGCCGGGAACGATGGTCTGGGCGGTCGTCGGGTAGTCCGGCGCGGTCGTGGTACGCTCGTGAACCTCGCTCAGTGCGTCGGCAAGCGCCTCGTTCATCGCGGTCTCGTCGCCGGCAGCGCAGGCGACCCCCGCATCGGCCACGATCGCGTCGAGCGTGGCGTCGAGCGCCGTGGCCAGCTCGCTCAGCGACGCGTTGAGGATGGCCTTGTCGGCGTCCTTCGACGGGTCCTTGATGTACTTGCCGTGCGCCTTGGTCGCGGCGCTGAGGTACTTGCCGATGGCGCCGATCTGCTTCTGGACGCAGGCCGACACGTCGTCGTCATTGAGGTCCAGGCCGCTGGTGAGGCCTGCGACCGCCGCCTGCACCAGGCCGGTGACGTCCAGTCCGAGGCCCTCGCTGCTGGAGGTGGCCTCGTCGCACGAAGAAGACTTCTTGGCGGCAGTGGCCTCGGTCTTGTCCCACGCAGCGTCGAGCTTGGCCTGGGAAGCCGCAATGTCGGCGGTGGGATCTTCGCCGGTTTTCACCTGACCGGCCAGCGCCTTGGCAACGGCAGCCGCGTGCTTGCCGAGGGCCTGCTGCTTCTTGGCGACGCACACGTTGGCCGGATAGGGGCCGGCCTGGGCGGACGTCGCTGCGACCGCCACGCTCACGAGCGCGGTCGCGAACAAAGTTCTGGTTCGAATCATGGTCGTCTCCGATGGTTTCTGGTGAGGCCGGCAGAACGGTATCGGATGACGCCGCTCCCTCCCCCGGCAAACTGGCCGAAGGTAGGCGCCAAGCGTGGTCGAAGCAAGAAGCGAACTAGGGGGAGAGCACAGAGCGGCCGAGTCGCGTACTTTATGGCCGTCCCAGCTCCTGCCGCCATCGCGAACGCGATCCGCGACTAGCCGCAATGACGCGTCGCGCCGTGCTGGTGGATGCGGCGATGCATCATTTTCTGTTGTCTCAGCCCTCCGGTCTGTTTACACGCTAGGCAGCATCTCCGGGCCGCGAGGGGCGGTCCGGCCTTCCTGGGAGGGAATCGCACAGAATGATCGCTTTCAATCGGCGCCGCCGCGTGGCGCTCCTCGTCCTTGCGGCCGCACTTGTGACGGCCACCACCGGCGCGGTCGCCGCTCCGCCCTCCTACACGCTCTTCGAGTCGGGGCAGGTCCGCCCGCTGGCGATGTCGCCCGACGGTACGCTGCTGTTCGCGTGCAACACGCCCGACGCGCGCCTCGAGGTCTTCTCGATCACCGGCGGCGGCCTGGCGCACGTCGGTGCCGTGCCGGTCGGGCTGGAGCCGGTGGCCGTTGCCGCGCGCAGCAACACCGAGGTCTGGGTCGTCAACCACCTCTCCGACAGCGTCAGCATCGTCGACGTCTCGACGCCGTCGGCTCCACGCGTCACGCGCACGCTGCTGGTAGGCGATGAGCCGCGAGACATCGTCTTCGCGGGGAGCTCGGGAAATCGCGCGTTCATCACGACGGCGCATCGCGGGCAGAACGGCGGCTTCGACCCGCAGCTGACCACCGCCGGCATCGGCCGCGCCGATGTCTGGGTCTTCGATGCCAGCAATCTCGGCAGCACGCTCGGCGGTACGGCGCTGACGCGCTTGACGCTTTTCGGCGATACACCGCGCGCCCTCACGGTCAGCCCCGACAAGAGCACGGTGTACGCAGCGGTCTTTCATTCGGGCAACAAGACGACGACCCTGAACGAGGGCCGCATTCCCAATGGCGGCCAGGCCGCCGGCGGCTTGCCGGCGCCCAACACCGATCACACAGGCCGAGCGCAGCCCGAGGTGGGGCTCATCGTCAGGCACAACGGCACGGCATGGGTGGACGAGCTCGGCCGCAACTGGTCGAGCCACGTCATGTTCAACCTGCCCGACAACGACGTGTTCCTGATCAACGCGAACACGGACCCGCCGAGCGCGGTCGCCGGCGCCGCCGGCCTGCGCAAGAGCGTCGGCACGATCCTGTTCAACATGGCGACCAATCCGGTCTCGGGAAAGGTCTACGTCTCCAACCTGGAGTCGCGCAACGAGGTCCGCTTCGAAGGTCCGGGCATCTTCGCCGACACCACCGTTCGCGGGCACATCGCCGAGAGCCGCATCACCGTCATCGACGGCACGACCATCACCCCACGCCACCTGAACAAGCACATCAATTACGACAGCTGCTGCGCCCCCAACCCCAGCACCGAGAATTCCAATTCCCTGGCGTTCCCGTTGGAGATGGTGGTGTCGTCGGACGGCGCGACCATGTATGTCGCGGCGCACGGCTCGAGGAAGATCGGCGTCTTCTCCACCGCCGAGATCGAGAGCAACACGTTCGTTCCCGACGATGCCGACCACATCGCGGTCACCGGCGGCGGTCCCGCCGGCCTGGTGCTGGACGAGGCACGCGGGCGGCTGTACGTGCTGACGCGCTTCGACAACTCGGTCTCCATCGTCAACACGGCGCTCGGCGTGGAGACGGCGCACGTGCCTCTCCACAATCCCGAGTACGAATCGATCACGGCCGGCCGCCGCTTCCTCTACGACGCCGCCCACACCTCCAGCCACGGCGATTCGGCGTGCGCCAGCTGCCACATCTTCGGCGACTTCGACTCGCTGGCCTGGGACCTGGGCAATCCGGACGACGAGCTGCTCAACAACCCCGGCCCGTTCGTCGTCGGCCCGTTCAACGATCCCGACTTCCATCCCATGAAAGGCCCCATGACCACGCAAAGCCTGCGCGGCATGGACAACCACGGCCCCATGCACTGGCGCGGCGACCGCACCGGCGGCAACGACGCGTCCTCAGCGCAGCCCAACAGCGGCGCGTTCGACGAGGATGCGAGCTTCAAGAAGTTCAACGGGGCCTTCTCGGGACTGCTCGGCCGCGCCTCCGACCTGACTTCCGAGGAGATGCAGCAGTTCACCGATTTCATCCTGCAGGTGAACTATCCGCCCAACCCGATCCGCGCGCTCGACAACACCCTGACGGCGGCGGCGCAGTCCGGCAGCAACTTCTTTTTCGGCGCCACTTCCGACACGTTCCAGAACTGCAACGGCTGCCACGTCACCAACGCCGCCGGCAATGCCCAATTCGACATCGAACGACCTGGTTTCTTCGGCTCCGACGGGCGCAGCAGCTTCGAGAACGAAACGCAGATCTTCAAGGTGGCCCACCTGCGCAACATGTACCAGAAGGTCGGCATGTTCGGCATGGCCTCGGTCGGCTTCTTCAACTCGGGCGACAACGGGCACAAGGGCGATCAAATCCGCGGCTTCGGCTTCCTGCATGACGGCAGCACCGACACGCTGTTCCGTTTCCACCAGGCCACCGTCTTCAACCAGGGGAGCTTCAACAGCGGCGGGTTCTCCTCCGACACGCAGAGGCGCAACATGGAGCAGTTCATGCTCCAGTTCCCGAGCAACCACGCGCCGATCGTCGGGCAGCAGATCACCCGCACCTCCACCAACGGTGCCACCGTCGATCCTCGCATGACGCTGCTGGTGCAGCGCGCCACCGCCGGCGAGTGCGATCTGATCGCCAAGGGAACCGTTGCCGCGGAGGCTCGCGGCTGGGTGTTCAGCAGCGGTAGCTTCACCAGCGATCGCGCCTCCGAGGGCACGATCAGCGACGCCTCGCTGCGCGCACTCGCCAACACGGCCGGCCAGGAGATCACCTACACGTGCACGCCGCTGGGCTCGGGCGTGCGCGCCGGCATCGATCGCGACGAAGACGGCTACCGGGACCGCGACGAGCTCGACGCCGGTGCCAATCCGGCCAACCCCAACAGCTATCCGGGCAGCGAGCCCACCTGCGGCGATGGAATCCAGGATGCCGGCGAGCAGTGCGACAACGGCAACGCCAACAGCGACACGACGCCCAACGCCTGCCGCGAGGACTGCACGCTCCCAGGATGCGGCGACGACGTCACCGACAGCGGCGAGCAGTGCGACGACGGCGGCGACAACAGCGACACCGTGCCGAATGCCTGCCGGGAGGATTGCACGCTGCCGAGCTGCGGCGACGATGTCGTCGACAGCGGCGAGCAGTGCGACAACGGAGGCGACAACAGCGACACGGTCCCGAACGCGTGCCGCACCGACTGCAGCAACGCCCACTGCGGCGATGACGTCGTCGACAACGGCGAGGCCTGCGACGACGGCGGCGACAACAGCGACACGGCCCCCAACGCGTGCCGCACGAGCTGCGCGCTGCCGTTCTGCGGCGACGATGTCGTCGACAGCGGCGAGCAGTGCGACGACGGCGTGGCCAACAGCAACACGCTGGGCGATGCCTGCCGCACCTCGTGCACGCTGCCGTCCTGCGGCGATGACGTCGTCGACAGCGGCGAGGAATGCGACAACGGCGGCGACAACAGCAACACCGCCCCCAACGCCTGCCGGAGCGACTGCGATGCGCCCTCCTGCGGCGACGGCGTCACCGACAACGGCGAGGGCTGCGACGACGGCAATGGCATCGACGACGACGCGTGCCGCAACAACTGCTCGCTGGCCAGCTGCGGCGACGGCGTGGTGCAGACGGGCGAGGAGTGCGACGACGACAACGAGTCCAACACCGATGCCTGCCTGAACACCTGTCTGGACGCGAGCTGCGGTGACGGTTACGAGCAGGCGAGCGTGGAGGAATGCGACAACGGCATCCTCAACGACGACCAGACGCCGAATGCGTGCCGCGAGAACTGCACCGATCCGGAGTGCGGCGATGGCGTCACCGACAGCGGCGAGGCCTGCGATGACGACAACGGCGCGACCGGCGACGGCTGCCGCCCCGACTGCACCAGCGAAGTGTGCGGCGACGGCATCCGCGACGCCGGTGAGACCTGCGACGGCAGCCAGCTCGGCGGGCAGAGCTGTTCGGGCCTCGGCTACAGCAGCGGAACGCTCGGCTGCACGATGGGCTGCAACTACGACACCTCGGGTTGCATCACCGACCCGTACTGCGGCGACGGCATGATCAACGACACCGGCGAGACCTGCGACGGCAGCAACCTGGGCGGCCTGACCTGCGCCGACCTTGGCTACGTCGGCGGCGCCCTGAGCTGCACCGGCCAGTGCGGGTACGACGAGATCGGCTGCTACCGCGCCTTCAACACCAAGTCGATCAAGCTCAGCGCGCTCAATGCGGGACCGGGCCAGCAGAAGCTCAAGCTCGGCAGCGACTCGATGATCGGCACCGGCGTCGTGTTCAACCCCTTCACCGAAGAGACGCAGATCGTGCTATCGGAGGAAGGCGAGGTGGTGTGGTCGGCCGTCATTCCGGCCGGCAGCGCCAACTGGAGCCTGGCGGGCAACACGGTCAAGTGGAAGTCGAAGACGGATCCGAGCGGTCTGATGACGCTGTCGGTCGGACTTGCCGGGCAGCCGTTCGCGGTCAAGTTCAAGGCCAAGTACGCAACCGTCGAAGGTGCAGCGTTCGCTTCGCCGCTCGAGGTCACGTTCCGCGTCGGCGACGATACGTTCTTCGGGACGGTGCCGTGTACGACGCATATCGATGGCGACAAGATGTACTGCCGTTTCTGATTCAAGAGCGGGGCGGCCTCGCATAGCGCCCCGTCTACTTCGTTGGACGGCTCGGGGCTCGCTCCAGCGGGCCTCCAGCCCGCTTGCGCTCACGCCTCGCCGTCCGCCTCGTATCCGTGGCACTCTGCGCGGCCGCTCTTGAAACCGCGGGCGGCCGCGCATAGCGCCCCGTCTACTTCGTTGGACGGCTCGGGGCTCGCTCCAGCGGGCCTCCAGCCCGCTTGCGCTCACGCCTCGCCCTATTGCGCGTAGCCCAATGCCCGCAGTCGTTCCATGTGGGCCGGGGCCGAGGGGATGGCGGGCGCGCTGGCTCGAGTCATCTTTTGCCAGGCTTCGATGTTGATCGTCTGGAGGGTCTTCAGGAGGCTGCCTGTTCGCATCTGCAGCAGCCGCTGCGTGACGGGGTCCGTGCCGATCTCGGTACCGTAGCTTTCCGCCGTATCGAAGAAGCGCACCGGCGGGCGGGGCAGCTCCTCGGCCCCGGCGATCGTCTTGGCAGTGAACCAGGCCTGGTCGGAGAGGCACGCGAGCATGATCTGCAGGCCGCCCGTGAAGACCGAGCCGCAATCGCGCGCGCTGCGGCCGCCGCGCTCGAGCTCGGGCTCTTCGCTGACGAAGACTCGCGCAGTGCGTCCCGACTTCAGCGACAGCAGCGAGGCGCCGTGCATGGCAAGCGCCGAGGCGTCGATGCCGGTGAGCTCGAGCAGCGTCGGCATCACGTCCAGGAGGGGCACGGGAGTCTGCACCCGCCGGTGCGACTGAACGCCGGGGCCGGACAGCAGCAGCGGCACGCGCGTCACTTCGAGATGCCCCGGCGGGTGATGGCGCCACATGCCGCCGTGCTCGCCGAGATACTCGCCGTGATCGGCGAGCACCGCCAGGATCGAGGTGTCCAGGTGTCCGTGGTGCTCCATCCACGCGACGAAAGAAGCGAGCGCGGCATCGGTGCCCGCGACTTCGGCGTCGTAGAGCGATCGGCGCACCGAGGCCGTCGGGCGCTCCAGCCATGGCGGATCGATGAAGCGGTCGATCTCGAGCAGGAGCTCGCCCTCGGCCTGCGGCAGCTCCGGCCGAAGCTCGGGATCGAACGGGCCGTGAGGGTCGAGCACATGCACGTAGGCGAAGTACGGCCGCCGCTGCTGCGCCTCGATCCATTGACGGGCCAGCTCGAGCACTGCGTGCGCAGACGTCCCGGCCTGCTCTTCGTCGACGAGCACGTCGAAGCCCTGGTGCAGCCCGGCATAGGCGCCGGCATTGCCGTTCTGGATGAAGGACGCGGTCTGGTACCCGCACGCCCGCAGCACCTCGGCCAGTGTCACGTATTCGTCGCGCAGAAAGTCGGAGAAGTCCCAGGTACCGGTGGCACTGGGGAGCAGCGAGGTCATCAGCGAGGGCACGCTGGACCTGGTCTGCGGCGCCTGCGCAAAGGCGCGCTCGAACACGACTCCGCGCGCGGCGATGCGATCGTGGCCCGGTGAGGCGACCGGCCCGCCGTACAGCGCCAGACGGTCCGGGCGCAGCGCATCTTCCACGATCATGACGACGGAAGGCGGCGCCTGGCCGTCCTCGCCGTCGCTGCGAATGACCGGCGAGCTCCACAATGCGATCGAATCGGCCTCGGTGCGCGCGCTCAGCTGCACGCTGACGCTCCTTCCCGCCCATCGCGACAGGTCCACGCGCACGTCATCCCAGCCGACGCCGCTGTCGATCTGCTTGAGCAGATCGTAGCTCCTGTCGCCTTCGAGCAGCGTCATGGCGAACTCGGTGCTGCCGTCGGTGCCGAGCACGCCGAGGCCCGCCTCGAACACCGGTGCCTGCGCCGGCAGGACGATGTCGTATCGCAACGTGTGCGCGGGTACCTGGAAGAGCGCGCGCCGCAGCTCGCCGCCGAGCTTCTCGTAGGTGACGCCATAGCCGGAGGAGGGATAGCGATGCTTCCACGAATGCACGCGGACGCGACGCAGATACACCGGCGTGGTTCCATCGGCTCGCGCCGACACGAAAAGCCGCCGCACGACGGCGCCGGCTTCCAGCCCTCGCTCCAGGGCCTTGGCTGCGTCGATCGAATAGGTGTGAAAGCGGCCGTCGGCGATCAGGTCGATGCGCGACTTGTCACGAACCAGTCGCATCGCGTCCTCTTCATCGCTCCATCCCACCAGAAGATGCGCGGGCGCAGCCGTGCTTGCCTCGATTTCGATCGTACCGATCTGTTCCTTGGGAATGGCCAACGCGGCGGCGGTTCGCAGCTGTCCTGCATGCAACGCCAGCGCGCCCTGGGCGGCCTGAAACCGCGCATCCTCGTCGACGGGTTCGAAGCCGGCGGCTCCACGCGAGAAGTCGGCTTCGAACAGCGTCATGGCGGCGCTGGCGTTGACGGAGGCCTCACCGGCCGCCGCGGCGCTCGGTGGCGTCTCGTCCAGGCGCAGCACGCGCATGTAGGGACAGGAGCGGCGCACCGCCGCGAGCGCCTCCTGCTGATAGGCGGGGCCGGCGCGATCACGGAAGCGCTCGGCAGCGTCGATGAGCGTGCCGCGGCCTCGTTCGATGTCGAACAGCCCCACCGTGCGCCCTCGGACGGCCACGACGGCGACGATGATGGCCACGGTCAGGCAGAGAATGATCGTCGCGATTCTGGCGGCGGAGGTGGCCACGGGGGAGGGCCGGCATTACCAAAAGGGCTGTGGCGGAGAAACCGGCGGCGTTGGCAGGAGGCGAGGCGAGGCGCGGCGGCGGCGCGCTGCCGCGCCTCGCCCTCGCATCAATCCTCGTATTTGAAGGAGACGCGCACCTTGGCGCGATACTGCGCGACCTTGCCATCCTCGATGGTCATGTCGAGCTCACGCACTTCGGCCACGCGCAGATCGCGCAAGGTCTTGGAAGCCTTGGTAATTGCTGCGGCCGCGGCCTGTTCCCACGAATCCGTGCTGGTGCCCACGAGTTCGATGATCTTGTAGACGCTTTCACTCATGCCTGAGCTCCTTGTCGTTTTCGGTGCGGTAGAGCCCCGCCACTGCACGCGCGGCGGCAGTGCGAGCGTGGCGATGCTAGTACGCCGCAGGCCGCGCTGACAATGACTGCGACCCTGGGTGCCGCGCGTTCTCCCCGATGGGGCGGGGCCGGCGGCGGTGTGGGAGCGAGAAATGTCCATGCGGTTCGGAATCAGGCCAAATACCGGTTGCTGGCCTCGAACAGGCCATTGCATGATGCAGGACCGATGAGAGCCTTTCCCGGACTCGCAGAATCCCCTTCCGACGACGAGCTCTACTCCCTGGCCGGATTCCTGGCGCAGCGCCCGTGCTCACGGCGCGCCATGAGCCTGGAGGAAGTGCACGGGTTCCTGACCGCTCTGCACTGTGTGCCGGGGCCGCTTCCGCCTCTGGTGTGGCTGCCGGTGATTTTCGGCGGCGACGTCGAGCGAGCTTCGGGCGCCACCGGTGCACACATGATCGGTGTGGTGATGCGTCTGAGCAACGAGATCGCGCGCTCTCTCTTCGACAGCAGCAACCAGGAAGCGTTCGAGCCCTTGATCGCCTTTCCCGGCACCTGCGAGCGCGTCTCGGCCGCCGGCTGGTGCGACGGCTATCTGACCGGGCTCGACGTCAAAGCCCGCGCGTGGATCGAGCACATCGAAGAAGACGGCGAGATGCGACGCGTCCTTTGTCCCATCATCGCCCTGTCTTCACGCTTCCAGAACGTGCTCGACTGCATCGAGGACGACGAAGCCGACGAGGACGAGGACGGCGCGGGTGACGACGAGGAGCTGGAGGCGATGCTGCCGACGGCGGTCCTCGCCGCCTACACCTACTGGCGGATCTCCGACGTCGTCGTCGAGGACGATCTCCAGGCCGAGAGCGCAACCGCGGCCAGCTGAGCCGCGATCACCACCGCCGCCGTTTGCGACAGCGGCATCCACGCCACCGTCACCATCCACGCAAGATGCGCAAGCGCCGCTGCGCCCGCGCCGTGGCGCCGTGCAATCAGTCCGAGCGCCAGCGACGCCGGCAGCGCCGACAACGGATCGAACGGAGAGACGGCGATGGCCCACAGCAGCGTGGCGAGCAGCCATCCCGACCGCGGCGCGAGAACGAAACGATACAGCCAGGTCTGACCTAGGATCGCCACGAGCGCGGACATCGGAGCCGCGGTGAAGTCGGGCACGGCAGCCGACAGCAGCCGCTCGGCAAGCGGCTGCGCCCACGCGGGCGGCGCGGCGATGCGCATCACGAGCGGCCCCGCCATCCCGAGCAGCACGCCCACGGCGAGCGCCACGAACGCTCCTCGCGCATCGATGCGCGACCACGGCAGGCGGCCTTCGCGCGCACAGGCGAGCAGAGCGCAGCCGAGCAGCGCGGCGCCGCCTGCCAGATGCGAGGTCGCCAGAGGCGCGGTCGCCTGAGGGTTTCCGGCGAGGATCCAGACGGCCGGTCCTGCCACTGCAAGCCACCACAGGATCGTCGCGACGCTGGCAAGACCGATGGCGCCGTGTCGGCGCACGCTGCCGGCGGCGTCGAAGCGGTCGAGATCGGCGCCGGTGCGCACGAGCAGCCACGAAGTGAACAGCGCGGTGCCGGCTCCGGCCGCCATCACGTCCACGCCGCGGTCGAGCATGTCGGCCGCCACCAGCAGCGGCCCGCCGAGCGGCACGAGCGCCGACAACGCCGGCGAGATGGAGTGGAACGACCACGCCAGCCCCGCCATCACGCTGGCCGCCGCCGGCAGCACGCGCATCGGCGCCGCAGCGCCGCCGACGACATCATCGACCAGGCGCACCAGCCACATGCCGAGAGCCACGGCGCAACCGATGAACATGGGCAGACCCAGCAGCCACAGTCCGGCTTGCTGCACGCCGCTGAAGATGGAGGTCGCTGCGGCCACAAGCGCGGTCAACGTCGCCCATGCGGTCCACGTCAGCCATTTGCCGCCGATCAGCTCGGCGCGCGAGATTCCCGCCGACAGGAGAACCTCGAGCGTGCGCCGCGCGCGCTCGCCGGGCAACGCTTCGGCCAGCGGCCCCGTGAGCAGGGAGATTGCGACGATCGCGATCAGGATGGACCTGCCGGGCAGGCGCACCGGCGGCCGATAGCGCCGCACCTCGACGCGGCTGTCGCCGGGCAGGGTTTCCAGCACCGCGCGCAGGTCGTCGGGAACGTCGGGCGCGCGCACGCGCACGGGCGCTTCGGCGACGATCTCGGCCTCGCCGAGCGGCGAGAGCTCGAGCCTTCCCTGCAGCGCAGCCGGCACCATTCCGCGAACGGCGATGGGCTTGCTCGACACGGGCGCGGCCGGAGCGTGGCGGCGGCCGGCGGTGCCGACGTTGGACAGCGGGCTCGGGATAAGGCCCGCCGGCAGCAGCAGCGCGAGCGCGAGCAGCAGAAAGCGCCGCCCCTGCTTGCCCGCGTTGTGGCTGCGCAGCTCGTAGCGGGCCACCGCCAGCAGGCGTGCCGGTCGTATCATCGCGGCGTCCTCACACACACTCGCGATTGCGGAAATCGGCCGTCACCAGCAGCACCGCCGCCGCGGCGCCGGCGGCAACGAGATAGGAAGGCACCGCGCCATGCATGAACGAGCCCAGGGAGAGCAGGGGAAGGAAACGGCCGATGCCAGGTTGCCACCAGCCGACCGCCATCAACGCCATCGTCGCGGTCAGCGCGCGGGAGAGCGGTCCGGAAAACCCTTTCTCGGCCGATCCGCGTGCCATCATCGCAAAGCCGATGGCGCCGCCTGCCACCGCCGCGCTGGTTCCCACGACCAGCCAGCGCGTCAGATGATCGATGGCCATGAGCGAGTCGACGACGAGGAGGCTTACGATGAGGGCCGGGCTGAGCACTGCCGTCAGTGCGAGCACGCGCGCGCACGCATGCATCCAGACCGGAACGGGCAGCGCCAGCTCGGCTTCGAGCGCACCGTTGGAACGGTCGCGATACAGCGCACCGGCGCCCATCACCACGCCGTACAGCGTGAACAGCAAGGCGATGATGCCGGCCAGCAATGCCGCCTGATTGCGAACGTCGCCCGGGCGCGCCTCCAGCGGCGGAATCTCGAGTCGCCAGCGATCGCCGGCGGCCTCGCGCAGCACCGATTCGGCGCGGTGCGTGGCACGCCCGCCCCAGGTCCTGCCGAGGACATAGATGTCGCCCTCGCGCCAGATCGCACGCGTGGCCTGCCCCGTCAGCAGCAGCGGCTCGGGATTCTCGACGACGAATACGCGAAAGCCGTCGGTCTGAAGGGGAGCGACCAGCTCGGGTGTCGAGACGTAGACGTCGGGCGTCGTGCCCCAGGCCGCATAGGCGCCGGCGGTTCCGACCAGGGCCAGCGAGGCGAGCAGGCCCGGCCAGGCCATTGCACGCACGACCAGGCCTTCGCGCAGCAGCCGCAGCAGCACGGCCAGAGTCAGGAACGAGAGCGCGCGCATCGGCTAGGCGGCCGCTTCGCTGGTGAGAGCCATGAACGCATCGCCGAGCTCGCTCGTGCCGGTGCTGGCCAGCAGATCGGCCACCGATCCTTCGGCCACGATGCGGCCGCCCGCCATGACGCCGACGCGGGGACAGAGCGTCTCGACCTCGCCCATGATGTGAGAGGAGACCACGACGGCGCGGCCTTCGGCCGCAAGGCCGCGCACCAGTCCGAGCACTTCACGGCGTCCGCCGACATCCAGACCATCGGTCGGCTCATCGAGCAGCAGCAGCGGCGGGTCGTGCACGAGCGCGCGCGCGAGCACCACGCGCCGCTTCATGCCGGTCGACAGCGCCGAGCAGTTGGTGTCGGCGTAGCGAGAGGCTCCCAGTTGATCGAGCAGTTCGCGGGCACGCGTGCGCGCGTCGGCAACGCCCTGGATGTTTCCGAACAGTGCAACCGTTTCGGCGGCCGTCAGTCTTTCGGGCAGCCCCGCCTCGGCCGGCACGTACGCCAGGCGCGAACGCGCCTGAACCGGATCGGTTCGGGCGTCGATCCCATCGATCTCGATGCGTCCTCGGTCGGGGCGCAGCAGCGTGGCCAGCATTCGCAGCGTCGTGGTCTTGCCGGCCCCGTTGGGACCGAGCAGGCCGTAGATCTCACCGCGCCCCACACGCAGCGACACGCTGCGCACGGCATCGACATGGCCGCGCGCAGGATCGTCGAAGGCACGAGCCAGGTCCTCGGTCAGCAGCATCGCGGCAGTTTAGCGGTCGGCGCATCGGCATCCAACGCAGGCGAGCAAAAGAGTGCTCGGCCGCCGCAGCGTTGTCGCCTTCCGATACGGACGCTGCCAATATCGGCGGTCACGGTTTCCGATGAGGCTTCCTTCTTACGACTCGGGCATGGCCGGTGTGCGTGCTCTGCTGGCGCGTCACCGCGTGCTCCTCGGCCTGCTGGCTTTGGACGCGATCACCAAAAGGATCGCTTTTTCCGTGCTGCCCTCGAACGAGACCGTGTCGGTCATGGGCGTGCCGGTGTTCCAACTCGCTCTCAATGAATGGGGCGTCATGGGCGGCGTCGAGGGCATCGGCTCGGTGACGAGCAACTCGGCCTACACGTTGATCCTGGCTGCGGGGCTGCTGGTGCAGGCGCTGGTGATCTGGTGGCTCGGCAGCGTGGAGCTGCAGTTCTGGCTGCGGCTGGTGGCGGGGCTGACGGTGTTCTTCGCGATCGCCACCGCGGCCGAGTTTGCCGCCAAGCCGATGGCGGACGTCTCGGCCGATCCGGCGGTGGTCGTCACGTCCATTCGCGGCGCGGCGCTGGTGCTGAGCCTGGCGCTGTATGCCGTTTCGCGCGCGCCGCTGCCGCGGCTGGCGTTCACGCTGCTGGCCGGCGGCGCGCTGGCCAACGCGCTCTCGTACGCGTATCCGCCTTTCGAGGTCGTCGACTTCCTGCGCATTCCGCTGCCCGGTCGCGACGACGTCTACGGCGTCGTCAACCTGGCCGACGTGTACGTGCTGGCGTTCGTCGTGGTGGCTATGGCCTGGCCGCTGCTGTCGCTCCTGCAGTGGATGCGGCAGCGACGGGTGCCGAGCGTGGCTTGAGCTCCCTGGTGGCGCGCGAGCTCTCCAGCTCCACGTCGGCATGGACCCAAGCTCTCTCGAACCGCGCCTGCACCTGGCGCGCCTCCTCGTTCTTGCCCTGCGCCTCCAGGCTTTGGCGAAGACCGAAAAGCGCCCAACCGTTGTCGGGATTGCGCAGGGCGTCCAGATCGGCCCGATAGACCGCTTCGGCTTCGGATGCGCGCCCGGCTTCCAGCAGCACCGCGCCGAGGTGGTGCCGCACCGGGCTCGGCCAGTCCGATGGCTCGGTGTAGAGCAGGCTGTCCTCGAGCTCGACGCCGTGCTGGAGGCGCGCGATGGCCTGATCGAGCCTGCCGTCCTTGCGCGCGATCTCGGCCGCCAGCAGGTCGGTTGCGATTCCGAGCACCGTCGAGACGGGATTCGTGCTCAGCATCTTCATTTCGGCCAGCTCGGGCCTGGCCAGAATCGCCTCGAGCGCGGCCAGCTCCTCGCGCGCCTTGCCGAGCTCGTCGCGGCCCGCATAGGCGTGGCCGCGCGCCCAGTGCCACAGCGCAGAGGGATACACGAGGTCCTCGGCGGGCTTTTCCAGCGCCAGGATGTCGTCCCACCTGGCGAACCGGACCAGCGCATACATCGGCGTGACGGTGAAGTGCTGCAGCGCGGTTCCCAGCCCCGGCGCGCGCACGTGCTCGTGCATCGTCTTCTCGTCGGTCTGGACCGCCGCTGCCAGCGCGACCTTGCTTGCACCTTCCATGGCGGCGGCGGCCCACAGAAAATGGTGATTGTGCGGGACGTACGCCAGCGGGTACATGCCCTGGCGCCGGCACTGCGTCATGTAGGAGTCATCGGCGGCCGCGGCTTTCTGATTGACGAGGACGGCGTCGTGGTAGCGACCGATGCGCATGTACGTGTGCGCCGGCATGTGCACGAGATGGCCTGCGCCAGGCGTGAGGGTCCCGAGCTTGTCGGCGTACTTGGCCGCACGTCCCGGATCGCGCGAGGCCTCGGTGGTGTGGATGTAGAAGTGGATGGCGCCGGGATGGTCGGGGTTCTTCGCGAGCACGCTTTCGATCGTGCGAAGCAGCTCGGCCGTGTACTTCGTTTCCTTTCCTTCCTTGTCCCAGTACGCCCACGGCGTCAGATCCATGAGCGCCTCTGCGAACAGCGCCTGCACCTCGACGTCGTCGGGGTAGCGCCTTGCCACCTGGCGCATCGCATCGGCGTAGGCGAGATCGAGCGGCGCCCGGTCTGCCGGAGCCTCCCTGGCGTAGCGCTTGGATAAGGCCTCGATCAGCGCGCGCTCCTTCTCGCTGGCGTGGCTCGCCAGCGACAGGGCCTTCTGCGCACGCTCGTACGCTTCGGGCGCGACCTTCGGGTCCATCGGCGCGTTGATGTTGGGACCGAGCACGAGCGAGGTTCCCCACACGCAGATCGCGCACTCGGGATCGAGCCGCGCCGCCTCCTGGAAGGAGCGTTCGGCCTCGGCGTGATTGAAGGCGTAGGTCAGGATCAGTCCCTGATCGAAATAGCGCTGGACCTTGGGGTTCTTGCTGCTGATGGGCCAGTGGTTCTTCCCGAGGTCGTCGAACAGCGGCGCCCTGGGCGCCGTCTCGGCGCCGGCCGCGGGCGCACCGATCATCAGGAACGCGGTCAGCAGAGCGGTGGCGAATGGCTTCATGCTCGCTCCTTTACGGCGCCCCGTCTGTCTGTCCGTCCCGAAGCGCCCGCCTGACCATGCGACAGGGAGGCGTGCACGTCCAGCATTCCTGCTCCAAGCTACACGAACCAGTGCCCCGCATTGACATCCAGGCTCTGTCCCGTGATGACGCTGGACATGTCGGAGGCGAAGAACACCACCGCCTCGGCGATCTCTTCGGAGGTCGGGATGTGCTTGAGCGCCGTCTCGGCCGCGACGCTGTCGTACATCTGCTGCGGCGTGATGCCGTATTTGGCGGCTTCCGCCGCGAAGTAGCTCTCCAGCGGGGGGCCCCAGATGTATCCGGGAACCACCGAATTGACGCGAATCCTCGAGGGCCCCAGCTCGAGCGCCAGCGTCTGCGTCGCCGCAAGAAGTGCGGCCTTGGACGCCGCGTAGCCGCCGAAGCGTTCCATCATGCGGCGCATCGACATGCTGTTGATCATCACGATGGCTCCGCCGCCCTGCGACCTCATCACCGGGATCACCGCCTGCGACAGGCGAAGGGAGCCGAGGACGTTGACCTCGAAGGGCGGCTTCCAGTCCTCGAGGTTCGCCGTCTCGATGCGCTCGTAGGTGCCGGGATGGTAGGCATTGTTCACCAGCACGTCGATGCGGTCGTACTCCTTGAGCGTCGCATCGATCAGGCGCTCGCAGGAGGCCCTGTCGGACACGTCGGTCGGCACGGCCAGCGCACGGCCGCCGCCGTCGCGAATCGTGCGCACCATGCCCTCGAGCTTGTCGTGACTTCGTGCGGCCAGCGCCAGGCACGCGCCTTCGCGCGCCATCGCGAGCGCGATGGCCTGTCCGAGGCCGGGGCCGATTCCGGAAACGACGACGACTCGGTCTTTCAGCAGCATGCAGTTCTACCTTGGATGAGGAGGTCGTCCGCCGCCGCTGCGTGATGCCAGGCGACCGTCGATCTCCGAATGCTCAAATGCAAGACCCGACCCCACTCATCGTTCGGCTTCGATGGCGAAGCGGTCGATGTAGGCGGCGAAGCGCTCGCGCATGCCTTGCGCGGTGAGGCCGAAGTCGGCGGCGCTGTAGCGGTGTTCGCCATGCTTGTGCTGCGGGTTGTCGCGGTGCCATCGCCGCAGTGACTGCGCCGTCTCCTCCGGATACTCGATCCCGAAGTGCGCGTACATGCGGCCGACGGCGCCGGCTGGATCGGCGACGGTTTCGCGGAAGTGCAGGTCGTAGAAGCGCGCCTCGCCGAGCTCTTGCCGCACCGCCATCGCGTTCTCCATCGTGCTGGCCCACAGTTCGAGCGTCCAGGCGGCGATCGCATGCTTGTCGGGCTCGTCCTCGTAGATGCCGCGCCAGCCCGCGATCAGGCTGCACAGAGACGGCAGCACGCGCGCCGGGTCGCGATGCGTCTGCACCACGCAGGCGTCGGGATAGATCTTCAGCAGCGCACGCAGATGGCGAAGGTGCGCCGGGTACTTGAGCACCCAGCGCCGCGGAGAATCGTTCGCTCCGATCAGGCGCAGCAGATCGCGATGACGGCGGTAGGGAGGCTCCATGTCGCAGCCGGCGTACCAGCGCGAGTAGCTCGGCAGCGTGGAATTGCACTCGAAGCTGTCGTCGGTGAAGCACTGCTGGAGAAGGTGGCGGCATTCTTCGGGCCCGTCGGCCGTCATGAGATGAATGGCCTTCAGGCTCGGGTCGAGCCAGTAGGTCAGCTTCAGGCCCTGCGCCGCCTGCTTGAAGCACGGGTCCCTCTCCCAGTCGCTGCGCGAAGGTCGCGCCTTGGGCGCCGCGGCCAGCCAGTACTCGAGCACCTGGTTGGCCGGGTCCTGCGCGAGCAGGGAGTGCAGCGCGGTGGTGCCGGTTCGTGGAAGGCCGAGCACGAAGATCGGCCGCTCCACGGGCGTCGCCAGCATCTGCGGGCAGCGCCTCCAAGCCTCTTCGGCAACGAGGCGGTTGCGCAGGATGGCGACGAGCTGCTGGCGCACCAGCCAGCGTCCGAACGGATTCAGATGCGACTCCTCGTCGTAGGAGCGCAGCAGCACCTGCAGCCCCTGGCCGTAGTCGTCCTTGCCGAAGTCGGTCAGGCCACCGGCGGCCGCGATGGCCGCCTCGCGCAATGCCTGTTCGGATTGCACGAAGCTGGTGCGCTTGCGCGAGACCTTCTCGATCGTGCGTACGGCGCCGTTGAAGAGCCGCACCGGAAGGCGCTGATCGCGGGAGGTCGCACCCGACATGTCAGTCCGGCTCCACCTGCGACAGCGGCACCACGCGAGTCGCCGGCATCGGGAAGTGCGCGGCCTTCACCCACCGCAAGCCCATCGTGCCGCGTCGGTGCGAGGCCGTATCGACCCAGTTCGCGACGCCGGGATTGCGCGAAGCCACCACGAGTCGGAACGAGCCGTCGCTGCGGTAGCGCGTGGTGTGCTTGTTGTAGTGGATCGGATGGTAGCGGAAGTCGAGCGACTCCATCCAGATGTTGTTGAGCTGGAAATTCCAGTACTCGCACGGCGGCGGCGTGGCCTCGACGATCAGCGCCTCCTGCGGCTCGAGTTGCCAGTATCCCATGTAGAAATGGATGTTGGGATCGCCGTGCGCGCCGCCGGTGACTTTCGGGTCCATCTCGAGGATCTGGTTCGGGCGTGAGCGAAAGCCATCGGCCCAGCGCGCGAACAACGCCGAGGTGCCGGCGACGTAGCGGGCGGCATCGTCGAGGCCATTCACCAGGCGGGCGGCGGTCAGCGGCTGCGGCGTTCCGTCGGCGCCGAGGCGCTCCAGCCGCAGATCGGCCGGCACCTCGCTCGTGCGATCGAGGAAGTTCTGGCGCACGATCAGCATCGAGCTGTCCGGCTCCAGCTTGATCCAGTTGCCGGCATGCGGCCTGGCGCTCAGGATGATTTCGAAGCGACCGTCGGCGTCCGTGACCACACCGCCGCCTTCGAGATAGCCGCTGCAGCCGGAACGGGCGCTCGATCCGTAGTGTCCATAGTAGGCGCCGATGCCGAGATAGGAGACGGTGCCGCGGGTCCCGGACAGGCGGTACTCGTAGCGGCCGTCGATGGCGGCGTTCTGGTAGTAGCTGTCGGGATTGTCGCAGCCGATCTTGGCCGTCTCGTGGCTGAGCCGGTAGAAGGTGGGCGCGGCCGGATCGGCGTGCTCGAGAAATTTCTCGAGCGCCAGCCGCGTCAGCCGCGACAGATAACGGTAGCCCTCGGCGCGGTCGAGCTCGTCGCCCGCAAGATCGCTTTGCACGACAGCGCCGGCGCTCTTGAGCGCGTCGCAGAAATCCTCCCAGGTACGGCCGGTCCGAAGCGCGTCTTCCGGTGTCATTCCATGTCCTCTGCCGCACGATTGCTGCCGGTCGCCGCAGCTGCGCCGCACCATAGCCAAGGGCCGAGGGCTTGGCCATGTGGGCGTGCAGCGGGACGCAGCTGCGGCGCCACGCGACAGTCGGCAGCTTCGTTTACACGCGTGAGTGTGCAGCATGCCGTGACAAGCGGCCGCGCCGGCCTATGCTGAGAGCAGCACTGTCGAAACCGGAGGTACCTTCCATGGCCGACGACTCCGATCTCCTGACACGCATCCACTACCAGCTCGGCTCCGAGCAGCGCATCGGCTTCGCCAGCGATCCCATCCGGGTCGAAATCGAAGGCAGCACCGTGCGCCTGCAGGGCGAGGTTCCCTCGGTGGCGGCCAAGAAGCTGGCGGTCCGCCGCACCGAGGCCGTCGCCGACGGCTGCAACGTGATCGACGAGCTGGTCGTGCGGCCGGCCAAGGACATGACCGACGACGAGATTCGCGATTCGGTCGCGAACGCGCTGCTGCAGGAGAGCGCGCTCGCCGAGTGCCGCCTGCGGCAGATGGCGCGCGACGAGCTGCAGACGCTGCGCGACGTTCCCGGCTCCGGCCCCGGCGAGATCATGCTGGAAGTGCGCGACGGCGTGGTGCAGCTCAGCGGCAAGCTCTCGAGCCACGAGCACAAGAGGCTGACGGGCGTGCTCGCGTGGTGGGTCCCCGGCACGCGGGATGTGCGCAACAGCATCGTCATCGATCCGCCCGAGCGCGACACCGACGCGCAGTTGACGGACGCGATCCGGCTGGCTCTCGACAAGGACCCGTTCGTGACGTCCGAGCAGGTCAAGATCTTTTCCGAGCACGGCGTCGTGCGATTGCAGGGCATGGTCGGATCGGACACCGAGCGCGAGATGGCCGAGGCCGATACCTGGTTCGTCGAGGGCGTCGACGACGTGGTGAATCAGATCCGCTGCTGAGCGCGCGCTGGCTAGCGACCCGGCCGCACGTAGGCGGTCGCGTACGCCGGAGCCGCCTTCTCCGCCGGCGTGCGTGGATCCGCCTGCGGTACGCCCGGCTGCAGCTGCAGCGGAATGACTCCTGCCCATACGTCGAGGGCGTGATCTTCCTCATCGTCGATGGGGTTGCCCGTACGCACCTTCGCCGACGCCTCGGTGATCGGGAAGCGCACGACCAGCGTACGCAGGCTCTCCTCGCGATTGGGCCACCGCACGTCCTTCCAGCGGCCCGGCACGACGTGCTCCACCATCGCCTCGAGCGCGCGCATGTGCTCGTCGGGATCCGTCACTTTCTGACCGATGCCGAACATGACGACGCATCGGTAGTTGACCGAGTGGTGGAAGGCCGAGCGCGCCAGCACGAGGCCGTCGAGGAGCGTGACCGTGATGCAGGCCTCCGCGCCGTCGGCGAGCGCGCGAAACGTGCGGTTGGCGGTGGAGCCGTGCACGTAGAGTGCGTCACCGATGCGGGCATAGGCGGTGGGAATCATGAACGGCTGGCCGTCGACGGCGAACGCGACGTGGCAGACCAGGCCTTCATCCAAAATCGCATGCACCGTGGCGCGGTCGTAGTCGCCGCGGCCGGCCAGACGCTTCAGCGTCGTGCGGGCAGTGGGAACGAAGGCGTCGGTGCGGGTCTCGGTCGCTTCGGGTTGCATGGGACTGCTCCCTTCACCGGCAGCTTTTTCGCTGCCGGCAGTCGTCGGCCGGGTCCGGCCCCGGCAGGCCGCCGCTGATGCGGCTCGGCGCGGGCCGCGCTTGCGCGCAGCCGGCCGTATTGTTACACTACGAAACCTGATTCGTAATGCTACGTTTGGATATCACGGGATCGGGCGCCGAGGCAATCGCGCGCGCCATCGAGGCGGCGGTGCGCGAGGAGCGCCTGTCCAGCGGCGACAGCCTTCCGACCGTGCGCGGCTTGGCCGAGCAGCTCGGAGTCAGTCCCACGACCGTGGCGTCGGCGTACCGCCTGCTTCGGCATCGCGGGCTGATTGCCGGCGCCGGCCGCCGCGGCACCAGGGTCGCGCGGCGCGCGCCACTTCTGCGGCGCTTTCCGGTGCCGGTGGCCACCGGCGCCATCAACGTCTCCGACGGCAATCCCGACCCGACGCTGCTTCCCGACATGAAGAAGCTGCTCGCGCGCGTCCATCCGCAGCCGACGCTTTACGGGACCGCATGCGTGCTGCCCGCGCTGGCCGAGGCGGCGCGTCAACAGCTTGCCGCCGACGGCATCCGCGCCGACACGCTGACCGTGGTCTCGGGCGCGATGGACGGTATCGAGCGCGTGCTGACGACACAGCTGCGCAGCGGCGACAAGGTCGCCGTCGAAGATCCCGGTTTCGCCGGCGTGCTCGATCTCGTCACGGCGCTCGGCCTGCAGACGGTCGCGGTGGAGATCGATGACGAGGGCATGAAGCCGAAGGCACTGTCGGCCGTGCTGGCCAGAGGCGTTCACGCGGTGATCGTCACGCCGCGCGCGCAGAACCCGACTGGCGCAGCCGTCAGCGCTCGCCGCGCCGCCGAGCTTCGCAAGATCCTGGCGGCGCATGCATCGGTGCTCCTGATCGAGGACGATCACGCAGCCGCAGTCTCCGGGCATGCGCTCCACAGCCTGAGCACCAGGACGACGCGGTGGGCGTACGTGCGGTCGGCCGGCAAGTCGCTCGGGCCCGACCTTCGCGTGGCCGTACTGGCGGGCCCCGAAGACGTCGTCGCGCCGGTGGAGGCACGCCACATCCTGGGAATCCGATGGGTGAGCCACATCCTGCAGGCGATCGTTGCCGAGGCATGGACGAGCAGGTCGGTGACGGCAGTGGTCGCGGCGGCAGAGGCCGAATACGCCGCGCGTCGTGCGGCACTGATCGAAGCGCTTGCCAGGCACGGAGTCGCCGCCACCGGCCGCTCCGGTCTCAACGTCTGGATTCCGGTGCGCGAAGAAGCGGCGCCTCTTCAGGCGCTGCTCGCCGCAGGCTGGAGCGCTGCGGCCGGCGAGCGTTTCCGCCTGCACAGCGGACCGGGCCTGCGCGTCAGCATCGGGCGTCTCGCCCGCGACCGCATTCCGGCACTGGCCGACGCCGTGGCCGACGCTCTCGGCTCGGCACCGGCCGTCGCCGAAGTCTGAGGCGCCGTCAGGCGCTGATTGCCTGTTCCTCGATCCGGCCCTGGCCGATCGTGAAGTAGAAGGTCGCGCCGTTGTCGACTTCGCCGCGCGCCCATACCTGGCCGCCATGACGCTGGATGATGCGCGCGACCGTGGCCAGGCCCACGCCGGTGCCCTCGTACTCGTCCGGATGGTGCAGGCAGGTGAATGCCCGAAACAGCTTGTCGATGTAGCGCATGTCGAAGCCACAGCCGTCGTCGCGCACGAAGTAGGTACGCACTCCGTCACGTTGGGTCATGCCGACCTCGACGTGAGCGGCGCGTTCCTTGCTCGTATACTTCCACGCGTTGCTGAGCAGGTTCTGCAGCACCATGACCAGCATGCGCGGGTCGCCCTGAACCGTCATACCTTCGGCGATGCGCACGTCGATGCGGCGGGTCGGATCGCGTTGGCGAAGGTCGGAGACGACGGCGCGGGCGGCGGCCGTCAGGTCCACTTCTTCCCAGCGCATCTCCTCGCGCAGCACGCGCGTCAGGCTGAGCATGTCGTCGAGCAGCTCCGCCATGCGCTGGCTGGCGCGGCGCACTCTCTCCAGGTGCGAACGTGCCTCGGCCGTCATCGTGTCGGCGTGCTCGGAGATGAGCAGCTGCGAGAAACCCTCGATCGTGCGAAGCGGCGTGCGCAGATCGTGCGAGACCGAATGCGCGATCGCCTCCAGTTCCTTGTTCGCATTCTCGAGCTGTGCGGTCCGCTCGCGCACGGTCAGCTCCAGGTTGCGGTTGAGCTTCTGCGCCTCCTGCTCGGCGTTCTTGCGGTCGGTGATGTCGACGGCCGCCACGGCGATCTGCGGCGGTCCGCCTTCCACGTCCCACACCGGTGACAGCGTGACCTCGAACCAGTAGGTGCGCCCGCCCATCTCCAGCCGGTACTCCGGAATACGGCGCGGACCGCTGGTGGCGCAGCGGCGGAACTGGGCCATCCAGAAGCGCACGTGATCCTCGGGCAGGCCGATCTGGCGTCCGCTGCGGCCGGCCATGTCTTCGGGCGTGGAGCCGAACAGGCTGGCCAGCTGGCGGTTGGGGTTGGCCATGATGAAGTCGTCGCCCTCGATCTCCACGAGCGTCAGCAGCACGTTGGTGGCGTCGAAGACGCCCTTGAGCTGCGCCTCGCTCTGCCGCAGCGCGGCCTCGGTGCGTTTGTAGGTCGAAAGGTCGCGGACATAGGCGGTGAAGATGGGGCGTCCCTCGAACGTGCTGCGAACCACCGCCAGCTCGACGGGGAACTCGGTGCCGTCGCCGCGAAGTGCCGGCAGCTCGACGCGCCGGCCGACGACGCTGCTTTGATTGGCCGCCAGATGTCGCTCGAAGGAGCGGCGGTGCAGGGAACGCAGGCGCTGCGGGATCAGCAGATCCACCATCGGCCTGCCGATGGCCTCGTCGCGCCGGATACCGAACATGCGCTCGGCCGAAAGATTGAACTCGATGACGGTACCCGACTCATCCATCGCCACCACGCCGTCCATGGCGGCATCGAGCATGCCCGTGCGCTTGGCTTCGGCCTCGCGTGCCGTCTTCTCGGCGACGCGCGCTTCGGTTGTCAGCGTGCGCTGCCTGTCGATCTGCCAGGCGATGGACAACGAGGCGCTGAAGCTGACCAGCACCGCCGTGATGCCATAGTAGGTGGCGGCGTCTACCGGCGCCTGCGTCGCCGCGGAGTTCCATGCGAGCGCCGCCGTTGCGCACGCCACGGATGCCGCCTGCGCCGTGATTCCCCACGGGACGTAGGTGGCCGAGCCGATCGCCATGGCCAGGAAGAGCAGTGGCGTGGTGGTCCGGTCCGCGGTGACGACGCCCGAGGCAGCGACGGCGACATAGATCAGCGCGGCCGCGCAAACCATGATCGTGCGCGCAACGACGCGGCGGCGAACCCGGGCCAGGGCAAGCAGAGAGGAGACGACTGCCGCCACCTGCAGCAGCTTCAGGGCGCTGACCTGCTCGAGCTGCGGGTGCCCGAGCCACAGGTCCACGACAGCGAACGCGGCGTTGGCACCCAGAACGACCACGATGGCGTGGCGGAAGCGGCGGATGAGGTCGGCGAGGAGCGCCCGATCTGCCCGGTCACGCTCGAGGGTGGCCGCGCGAGCCGCGTCGCTGTGAGATGAAAAATACGTGGAGTCCTCGTGCATCGACGGACCTGTGCGCCGACCCGCGCGGAACTCCGAACGACCCGAATATAACGTCGTCGAGGGGATGCTGGAAATGGAAGTTTTTGCGGCCTGCGTGCCGGCGGCAGCCTCGAGCACGATCGAATCGCCGCAGCAGCCGTCTCGCCGGCAGACGATTCCGCGCGCCGTCAGCCCTCCGCGAACGTGGCAGAGACCACGCCGAGCGGGCCGAAATCGGCGTTAACTTCGTCGCCTGCCGCGACGAAGGCGGGTCGGACGCAGCTCCCGCACAGGATCCAGTCGCCGGCTTCCAGCCGCTCGTCGAACCGGTCCAGGAAGCGCGCGACGAGCACGACGAGCACGGCGAGGTCTTCCGGTACCAGGCGCGCGTCGGCCGGACCGGTGACGGCATCGTTGATGCGCAGCGATGGACAGTCGGCGCGCACGCGCGGCGCACTCTGGGGCGAGCGCTCGTTGCCGAGCACGAAGCCGTGATGGAAGCTTGCCGTCTCGGCGATGCGGGCCAGGTCCCGCGACGCCAGCGCATAGTCGACCAGCTCGAGCGACGGTGATGCGGCCGCGATTGCGCGGCGCGCTTCGTCGACGGCGGCGCACGCCGGCACCTGCGCGCCGATGCGCAGCGCCACCTCGGCCTCCACGGCCAGGCGCGTGGTGGGTGGAATGCGATAGGTTGCGCCCGAGGCCAGGGCGCGGCGGCCATCGAGGAAGCCGACGAAAGAGCCGTCCAGCCCGAGATGGTGCTGCGCGACGGGGTCGTTGACGCAGATCTTCCAGCCGGCGCGCGGCATGCCCTCGCGGCGAGCTTGCCGATAGCGCGCGAACTGGCGCGCCATCGCTTCGTCGAGCGCCCGCGGCATGCGGGTCAGCGCCAGTCGTCCAGGATGAACGCGCCGCTGCGATTGAAGGCGGGGGCGTTCGGCCGCTGCATGGCAACGCCCACGATCTGCGCGCGGTAGCCACGGCGCCGAATGAGGTCGTGCGCCTCGGTGCGCGCGGTGTTGACGCCGGCGGCGACGATCTCGATGCCGGTGTCGCGTGCGTACGCCTCGCAGGCGCTGAGCAGGCTGTCCAGCCGCGGCCCGCCGCCGGGCCCTGGTCGGGCGGCGGCGAACTTGACGTAACAGAACCCCGTTCCGGCCTCGGTGCCCGGGCCGTGATGACAGACGGCGAACGCGGCGACGCCGGCGTCGTCGGTCAGCAGGATGGTTTCGCCGAGCGCGTGCGCGAGCACGGCCTGAATCTCGCACGTGACATCGAGCCCGCCTTCGGTCGCGTCGGTGATCGCGCGGCATCCGGCCAGCGCCGACTCTTGCTCGTGCGCGGGTAGGCTGGAGAAGCGCAGGTAGGAAGGCGCGGGCTCCTCGGCCGAAACGACCGCCGCGCGCGCGAAGATCGGAGTAAGGAAGCGCGGGTGGAAGCCGAAGCGCTGATAGAGCGCGTGATGCTTGGGGCTGTGGGCGAATGTGTAGAGGCCAGTATGGCGGCAGCCCCAAACCGAGAAGCGCTCGAGCACCGGCTCGAGCAGTCGCGGCGACAGTCCCTTGTTCCAGTGGACGGGATCGATCGACAGCGGCCCGAAGAAGCCGAAGCTGCCCCAGCGCGTGGCAAGGTTCGATCCTGCCACCACGCCGTCGACTTCCAGGACGAAGGCGCGGCTGGGGTCGGCCTTCCATCTCGACGTGACGAAATCGGTGTCGCCGCCGAAGGCCGCCGGATCGGGCATGCCCAGAAACGTCCCGAAGGCGAGCTTCATGATCCGCGCGGCCGCTTCGAGATCGTCGGCGCGCATGGCACGCACGACCACCTGTGCGGCGGCGGCGCTACGGTCGGTGCGCGGCACGTTCATACGTGCTCCGTTGCGGTCCGGCCGCCGTCCTGTTGCTCGACCTTGCCCTCGTTGCCATGCGGTCATCCTCGCCCTGTTCACCATCATGCGGGCAGCAGCGCCCGGCGTCCACTTGGACCACAATGAACGCCGCAATCGAGCTCAGGAACGCTGGCGCCGAAGCCGGCCGCCGCCGTGGGCAATCACCACGGCTGCGCATTGCAGCGCGACGGCCGCCTGGCCCGGCGGCAGGTCGTAATGGTTGGCCAGGACGCAGCCGGTGACCGAGCACACCAGCGCGATGGCCGGCGAGATCAGGAACATCGGGCGCACCTCGCGACATACGCTTCGCGCGGCGAGCGCCGGCAGGATCAGGCTGCCGAACGTGTAGAGGAAGCCGGAGGCACGGATGGCCAGCCCCAGCACCAGACCGGTGAGAGCCGCCAGCGCGATGCGCCAGGTTCGAACGGAAATCCCGAGCGCTTCGGCCAGCGTCGGCTCCAGGGTCACGAGCAGCAACCGGTCCATGCTCAGCCATAGCAGGGCGCCGGCCGCCAGCAGCAGGGCCGCGAACACGCCGACGTCAAGCGCCGTGGTTCCGATGATGCTCGACGCGGCCAGGCGGTGGACCTCCTCGAGGCCGTGCGGGCTGTGCGCGACCAGCAGCACCGACCCGGTGCCACCCACCAGGAACACCCAGCCGCTGGGCGCGTCCTCGGCACGCGAGCCCTGGACCGCGTCCATGGCCAGAGCCGCGCCGATCGCGAACGTCACAGCCATCGCTGCGGCGACGGCATCCGGTTCGAGCCACTGCGGGTGCCAGCCGAGCAGCGCGGGAACGGCAAGTGCCGCGGCCACACCCAGCGTCGAGGCCTGCGCTACCGCGGCGCCGAGGAAGAGCTGGTTGCGCGCGACGACGAGAACGCCGGCAAGGGAGAGCAGCATCGCCAGCAGCCAGGCGGTCAGGTACGCGTCGTGAAACAGCGGCCACGATGCCACGAACGAATCGATCATCGCGCAGGCTCGGCGGCGGCGAAGACGGCTGCCTCGCCGAACGCGCGCTGCAGCGTGGCCGCCGACAGCATCTGCGCGGACGTGCCGGAAACCACCGTCCCGTCGAACACGAGCGCCGCGTGCGTTGCATAGCGGCGCGCCAGCGTCAGGTCGTGCGTGACCAGCACGACCGTCAGGCGCTCCTTTCGATGCAGCTCGGCCAGAGTGTCCAGGAGGGCCGCTTCGGCCAGCAGATCGAGGGCGCTGGTCGGCTCGTCGGCGAGCAGCAGCAGTGGGCGGCGCACCAGTGCGCGCGCCACCAGGGCCCGCTGGCGCAGACCGCCCGAAAGGCTCCAGTAGTCGCGCTCGCTCATGCCGGGAAGGCCGGCCACCTGCAACGCCCACTCCATGCGACCGGCGCGATCCTGCGCGTCTCCGGGCACCCCGACCATCCCCAGCCGCACGAACTCGCGAACCGTCATCGGCATGCTCGGCCGCAGGTCGCAGCGCTGCGGAACGAAGCCGACGCGTTCCTTGCTGGCGATCTGCGGCGCCAGACGCACGGTGCCGCTGCTCGCGCTCTGCACGCCGAGAATCGTGCGAAGCAGCGTGGTCTTGCCGCAGCCGTTGGGACCGAGCACGAACCACAGCTCGCCGCGGCGGACGGTCAGGGAAACGTCCGAAAGCACCACGGCGCGGCCGTAGCCGGTGGTCACGCGGTCGAGCTCGAGAATGGTTTCTGGCGTCTCGTCGGTCACTTCGCGTTTCGAAAGGAGCGGTCTGGGAGGCCTATCCAATGGTGGGAGGGGATTCAATGCGTCTGGCCGGCCGCCGCGTGCGCATCGGCGGCGGCGCCGCACCTGATCCGTGCGTTGCCAGCAGGTGCCGCATAAGATGCGGCCGTGATGAGCCGATCCCTCCGACGCAGCCACCTGACCACGCTCCTGCTGTGCACGCTCGCCGCCGCCTGCAGCTCCGCTCCCGACAAGCCGGCGGTCGGCATTCATAGCGCCGCCGAGAAAGGTGACAAGGCTGCCGTGGAGGCCAACCTGGCCGCGGGCGTGGACGTCAATTCCCTTGGCCGCTCCGATGCCACGCCGTTGCACTGCGCAGCCTGGAGCAACCACCCCGAGCTGGTCACGCTCCTGGCCTCCAGGGGCGCCGCGCTCGACAAGGTGGACGGCAAGGATCTGACGCCGCTGCACTACGCCGCGCAGAACGACTACATCGAGACTGTCGATGCGCTGCTGGCGGCCGGCGCCAATCCCAACCAGCGCAACGCCTTCGGCTATGCGCCGCTGCATGCGGCCGCCATGCAGAACCGTCTGGCGGCGATGGACCGCCTGCTCGCCAAGGGCGGCGACATCAACATCAAAGACCTGCACTCGAAGACGCCGCTGCACATGGCGATCAAGATGAAGCGCATCGAGGCGGTGCAGCGACTGATCGAGAAAGGCGCGGATCTGAATGCCATCGATGGCAGCGGCCGCACGCCGCTCGATGAAGCCAAGGCCGTGGGCGAGCCGGAGATCATCGCGCTGCTCGAGCGCGCGGGCGCGAAGTCGCACTGAGGCCTCGGAATTCCCCACCGCGGCATCGCGCGGCCATTCGCCTCCGGTCGCAGCGTGTGGTCGTGAGCGTTGCCGCTTCCTGCGCGCCGCGACGGGCGCGCCCGCCGTCTCAGCGCAGCGACAGCCGCCGCGGCTCCCAGACCGCGTCGGTGACGCGAAAGATCAGCAGCCGGTGCTGAGTGGCGACGCTGGCGAAGCTGGCCCGTGCCGTGACGGCCTCGACCTGTTCGCGCACGCCGAGGTCTTCCTCGAAGAAGCCGCCGCGCAGCGCGGCAAGGCCGAGCACGCGTTGCTCGGTGACGACGACGCCGATGTTGGTGTCGGCGACGGCTCGCAACACGTCTTCGCGCGGCGCGAGCTCCGTCTGCACGAGTGCGCCGCTGACGCCTTCGAAGCCGATGGCGCGCTGGTCGGTCACGATCAGCGCGACGCGGTCGCCGAGCAGCGCCTGCGCCGGGCGGGACTCGCGCGGCCGCAGCCATACCTCGGCCCACCGCGGGGAATTGGGGCTAGCCGCCAGCACACGCTCGTCCGTGATCGCCACCGCGACGCGGCCGCGGGTTCCCAGCCACAGCACTTCCTCCCGCACTCCCAGCCGCACCGGCAGCGCGCCGCCGGTGAAGCCCGTGACGGAAAGAAGCTCGTCCTCGCGGACGACCACCTCGAGCAGGTCGGGGAGGGGGCGCAGATCGAAAGGATCGTCGAGGGAAAACCAGCGTCCGCTGCGCGGATCGAACAGATGGCCGGCGGAGGCGAGAATCGGCACGGCCGCAAGAGCGATGGCCAGCAGTGCGGCGGCGAGTGCGCGGCCACCCTTCGTCGATGCAGCGCAGCGTGCGAAGGCGACCGGCCACGATGCCCCGCGCGCAGCCGCGCCCCTCACTCCTTGCGAGTGCCGGGAGGATCCGAGATCAGCAAGGTGCCCTGCGCGACGCATACCAGGCGACCGTCATTGGTCACGTCCACTCGTACCACGGCCGAACGCCGCCCGCACGAGACAACCTGCGAGTCGGCACGCAGGACTCCGCTTTTGACGGCCGCGAGGTAGTTGATCTTGAATTCGGTGGTGGCCGCCCACTGCCCCGGCTTCATCAGCGGGTAGAGGACGCAGCCCAACGCGTGATCGACGAAGCCGGCCATCACGCCGCCGTGGATGGCGCCCATCATCGTGACCAGCTCTTCGCGAACGGGCATCGTCGCCACGAGCTTGCCGGGCGTGATCTCCTCGATGACGATGCCGAGGTAGCGAGGCAGGCCGGGGACCTTGCCACCGGCGTCGACCATCGCCTGCGCGATCTTGGAATTGAACTCGGGAAGCTCCGGCCCGGTACCGCTCATCGAGGGGCTCCTTGTTCACGATTCGCCGCCGGCGCGGCGGGCGCACGCTACATTCCCGTTTCACGAACGACAACCGCGCGTGCTTGCGCAAGCCGCCCGATTCCTTCGCCGTCTCCGCGCCGCTATGAACCTTCAATGCGCACGCCGGTGGTGTTGTCGTGTTATTGGCTGGCGTGCCTGGCGGCGCTGGGGACGTTCTTTCCCCTCTACAGCCTCTACCTCTCCGACAATCTGGGCCTGAGCGGCTGGCAGGTAGGGCTGGTCCTGTCCGTCATTCCGCTCGTGGGCATGTTCGCGCAGCCGGTGTGGGGAGCGATCGCCGATCACAGCGGGTCGCGAACCCGCATCCTGACGCTGCTGCAGGTCGGGACGGCTCTCGGCTATGCCGGTCTGCACGGCCGCAGCAGCTTCGGCAGCGCCGTGGTCGGGACCGCTGTCCTGGCGATGTTCTCGACATCAGTGATGCCGATGTCGGTCTCCGTCTCGCTGGCGCTGCTGCGCGAGAACGGCCCCCGCGCCTTCGGCATCGTGCGCTCATTCGGCACGCTCGGTTATCTGCTGGCGGTGGCCGCGTTCCCCCTGCTGTTGCACGCGGTGTACGAGCCGGCGGCGCCGGGCATGGCCGCGGCGTCTGCGGCCACTGCCGCCGTCGCTGCATCCGATGCTGCCGCGTCGAATGGCCTCGCCACCTCTTTGCCCGCGCAGCAGCCGGCCGAGCCCGGCCTCGGACTGTTCCTGTGGGTGGCGGCCGGGGCCATGACGATCGCCGCGCTCATCTCGCTGCTGCTGCCGCGCACCGGAGCCGTGGCCGTGCGCGCGCAGCCGGGAGACTGGAGGCGGCTGGCGCGCAACGGTCCGTACGTCCGACTGCTCATCGTGATGCTGACCACCTACGCGTTCCTGCACGGGCCGCTCGTCATGTTCCCGATGTTCGTGCGCTCGCTCGGCGGCGGCGTCGACGTCGTCAGCCACATGTGGCTGTTCATGCTCGTGTTCGAGATTCCGCTGCTGGCGATGATGGGCGGAGTGCGACCATGGCTCGGCGCGCGCGAGCTGGTGGCGGTGGGAATCGGCGCGGACGGTCTTCGCTGGCTCGTGTGCGCCCTGTCGCCGAGCCTTGCATCGATCTATGCGGCGCAGGTGCTGCACGGTGTGGCGGTGGCCGGCGTCATTCTCGGCAGCGCGCAATACGTCGAGGCCGTCGTGCCGGCACGTCTGGCGTCGACGGCGCAAGGGCTCGTCTACATGATGGGCGTCAGCCTCGGCGGCATCGTGTCCACGCTCATCGCCGGCGCGCTCGTCGACAGGTTCGGGCCGACGGCGCCGGCGCTGTTC
Organism: Candidatus Limnocylindrales bacterium; assembly: GCA_035626395.1. Classification (NCBI taxonomy): domain Bacteria; kingdom Bacillati; phylum Chloroflexota; class Candidatus Limnocylindria; order Candidatus Limnocylindrales; species Candidatus Limnocylindrales bacterium. The sequence goes on from DASPNR010000042.1 coordinate 862,876, forward strand.
GGCGGGATCGGCGCGACGGTGCTCGTGGTCGCCCTGCCGTGGATACTGCCGCGCGTGCGAGGCCGCATTGCCGACGACTTCGTGCAGCAGGCGCCGGTCGAGGCGACGCTTCCCATCACCTGACCACGCGAGAGGAGCGGTACGGTGCTCGCGCTGCCGGATGGGCTGGCCGCCGCCGCCTCGGCTGCCGCTCCGGCGACCCGGCGTCAGGAGGGTCGAGCGATCGTCAGCTCGTCAGTCGGCGCGAGAGGCCGCCGCGTGTGTACAGCAGCAGGAGCACGCTGACGATGAGGATGTACCCGACATCCCAGAGCACGAGCAGCGGGTCAGCCGCGCCGGCGAACGCGGCGCGGGAAAGCCGGACCGGGTGCAGCAGCGGCAGCACTTCGGCCACGCCGAGCCAGAAACCGGTCAGGCGCTCCTCGAGCGGAAAGAAGACGTCGGCGAACAGGAACAGCGGAGTCAGGAACATCGTGAAGTAGTAGCTGAAGAAGTCGATGGTCTTGATGTGCACGCAGAACGTCAGGCCGAGCGCGGCGAACAGAAGACCGGTCAGCACGATGACCGGAAGGGCGAGGAGCGACCATGGCAGGGGAGCCAGCCCCACGATCATCACGATCGCGTAGAAGCAGCCGCCGTAGATCGCCGCGCGCGTCACCGACCACGACACTTCGCCGGCGAGCACGTCGTCGGGCTCGATCGGCGTCGTCAGCATGGCGTCGTAGGTCTTCTCGAAGGAGAGGCGGATGAAGAAGTTGTACGTCGACTCGAAGCTGGCCCCGTTCATGGCCGCCACGCACACCAGGCCCGGCGCCAGGAACTCGACGTAACGCATGCCGCCCATCTGCTGCACGTACGCGCCCACGCCCACGCCCACGGCGGCCAGATAGAAAACCGGTTCGAAGAAGTTGGGCAGGAGGTTCCACTTCCACGTGCGCGCGTACATCGACGCGTTGCGCTGCCAGACCGCCGCCGCATGCCGCACCGAGACGCTCACATTCCTCCCTCCAGCTTCGAGCCCGTCAGATGCAGGAAGACGTCCTCGAGGTTGGTGGCGCGAACCATGAGCTGGCGGTGGACGCCCGGCTCGCGCGAGCGCATGTGCGTGACCAGCGCCGCGGCGTCATCGAGGTGGACGATGGTACGCCGGCCCGAGCGCAGCCGCCGGATGCGCGGCGTGAAGTCCTCGAGCAGGCGCGCCGATTCATCGTTGCCCGCGTCGAACTCCACCGTCTCCGGTGCCAGCAGGCCCGTGATCAGTTCGCGGGGCGCGCCGTCGGCGATCACGCGTCCTTCGGCCATGATGGCGACGCGGTCGCAGAGGCGCTCGGCCTCGTCCATGTAGTGCGTGGTCAACAGGATGGTGGTGCCGCCGTCGCGCAGCTCGCGCACGATGTTCCACAGCGCCTGGCGCACCGCCGGGTCCAGTCCCGTGGTGGGCTCGTCGAGGATGAGCAGCTTCGGCGAGTTCACCAGCGACAGCGCCACCGCCAGGCGGCGGCGAAAGCCGCCGGAGAGATCGCGCACCGGCACGTCGCGGTGTGACTGAAGCGCCAGGAAGTCGATCAATTCCTCGATGCGATGCTCGATCAGCAGGGGGCGCATGAGGTGGTAACGGCAGAACACGCGCAGGTTCTCGGCGGGCGTCAGCGCCTCGATCAGCACGTTGTCCTGGAGGGTCACGCCGAGCTGTGCGCGGATGGCCCGCCGCTGCGTGGCGATGTCCATGCCGAAGACCTCGATGTTCCCGGCGGTGGGACGCGCCACTCCGAAGATCATCCGCAGCGTCGTCGTCTTGCCGGCCCCGTTCGGTCCGAGCAGCCCGAAGCAGCAGCCGCGGGGGATCTGCAGATCGAGACGATCCACGGCCAGGCGCTCGCCGAAGCGCTTGGAGACGTCGCGCAGACGTACGATGGGCTGTTCGTCCTCGACCCGCATTTCTCGATGTCGCGTTGGCCCGTCGGGCGCGGCAGAGTCAGATCGCCGCGGCGGTCGTCCCCGCTTCGTTGGACGCGGCTCCCGCCTCGCCGAGCGTGAAGTAGAACGTTGCACCGCCGGCCGGCGTCGCTTCGGCCCAGACCTTGCCGCCGTGACGCTGGACGATTCGGCGAACGGTAGCAAGGCCGACGCCCGTGCCTTCGTACGACGAGTCATTGTGGAGCCGGTGGAACTCCTCGAACAGATGCTGCGCGTGGGCCATGTCGAAGCCGATGCCGTTGTCGCGAACGTAGTAGGTGGTCGCATCGGCATCGACGATCATGCCAAGCTCGATGCGGGCAGGGTCGCGGGAGCGCGTGAACTTGTGGGCATTCGACAGCAGGTTCTCGATGAGCATGTGCAGGAGGATCGGATCGCCGTCGGCACGGACACTGTCGGCAATCCGCCACTCGACGCGGCGGTGGGGATCGGCCGCATCCAGCTCGTCGGCGATCGTCCTTGCCAGGCGCGCGAGGTCGATGCTGCTTCGGCGGATTGTGCTGCTGGTGACGCGCCCGAGCGTGAGCATCGCGTCGATCATCTGGCCCATGCGGCGGCTTGCCGCCCGGACCCGGTCGAGCAGGGTGAGGCCGTCGGGGCCGAGCGCGGCACCGAACTCCTCGCAGAGCGTCTGGCTGAAGCCGTTGATGCCGCGCAGCGGTGCACGCAGGTCGTGCGAGACCGTGTAGCTGAACGTGCGCAGTTCCTGTACCGCGCGCTCCAGCTCAGCCGTTCGGGACGCCACCCGTTCCTCCAGGCTTACGTTCATTGCCACCAGCGCCGCCTCGGCGCGCTGGCGTCGCAGCTCCTCGCGGCCGGCTTCCAGGCGCGTGCGGTCGAACTCGTACGCGATGTAGAGGGACGTCGCGGCCATGGCGAGTACGGGAATGCTGACGAAATAGCCGGCGGAGAAGAAATACCCGCCGCTGACCGCATGGACATTGGCGATGAAGGCCGCCATGGCGCCGACGACGAGCACGCTCTGGCGGCTCAAGCCCCACGGCATCAGCGCGGCGGCGCCGAGCAGGTACCCGGGCACCAGCAGCGCGGTGCTGATCGTGTGTCCCGACATCGTCGCGCCCCATGCGACGATCCAGCTCGTGGCGATGCCGCCGATGACCGGAATCCAGGTCAGGACATCACTGCGTCGCGTACGGGTGAGCGCGAGGTAGAGCACGATCTGGACCGCGCCATGCGCGGCATGGCTGACGACGACGCCGCGCCGATCGGGCGGCAGCACCCACAGCGCCGAGACCGTGAAGGCTGCGGTCGCTCCGAGAAGGATGCCGATGGTGACGCGGGCGCGCCGCACCAGCAGCGGCATCCACTGCGCCCGAACGTACGCAAGAACTTCTTCGTCCGAGGGCTCGGGCACGGTCGCGAAGGCGGCGGTGCTGGCCGAAGACGCTTCGTTTCCCGTGACTGGCGCGACGTCAGGCTGCATCAGGAACGGCAAGTATCGCTGCCTCGCCTCGTACGTGTCAACGCGGCCAGCGCCGGTTGAATAGCGCGGTCGCCGCTGGTTCAAGCGGATGCATGGTTCATGTCCTGTTCGTTTGCCTCGGCAACATCTGCAGATCGCCGACGGCCGAGGGAGTCTTTCGCGCGCAGGTGCGGGAGGCCGGCCTCGAGCACGCCATCCACATCGAGTCCGCCGGAACCCACGCCTATCACGTAGGCGAGGGTGCAGATCCCCGGTCGGTGCGCGCGGCACGCTATCGAGGATACGACCTCAGCGCCCACTGCGCCCGGCCCGTTCGCGAACGCGACTTTCACGACTTCGACTACATCGTGGCGATGGACAGGGACAATCTGCGCAGCCTGCACGGGATGCAGGCTGCTGCCGGCGGCAAGGCGCGTGTGGCGCTGCTCAGCCAATTCTCGCCGCAGGTGCAGTTCGAGGAGGTTCCCGATCCGTACAGCCGTGCCGAGTCGGGCTTCGAGCTGGTGCTGGACATCATCGAGGAAGGCTGTCGCGGACTGCTCGAGCACATCCGCAGCCACGACCTGCCCGCCGGCCGCAGCGATAGCTGAGGGCACTGCGGATGACCCCGGCCGTCGGGCATCGAATCGAGCAGGAGCTTTCGGCAAGGATCCGGAGCGTCCGCCCGCTGGCCGGTGGTTGCGTCGCCGACGTGCAGCGTCTCGAGCTCAGCGACGGCCGGAGTGTCGTCGCCAAGCTCGCTGCTGCGCCCGGCGGCTCTCTGGACCTCGAGGCGTGGATGCTGCGCTACCTCGCCGAGCGCAGCTCCCTTCCGGTTCCGCGGGTGCTGCTTGGCGAGCCGTCGGTGCTGGTCCTCGAGTACATCGAGCATGACGGGCGGGGCGACGCGGCCCTGCACGCGGCCGAAGTGCTCGCTGCCCTCCATTCCATCGAGGCCGACAGCTTCGGGCTGGACCGCGACACGCTCATCGGCTCGCTGCCGCAGCCCAACCCGCGGACCGAGCGCTGGCTCGACTTCTTCCGCGAGCACCGGCTCATGCATTTCGGCCGTGCAGCGGTGACGAAAGGACGCCTCGACGTCGACGTGCTGCACCGGCTCGAACGTCTGGCGGCGCGGCTGGAGCAATGGCTTCCCGAGGTCTCGCGGCCCAGCCTGATCCACGGCGACGTCTGGGGCGGCAACGTACTGGTGAACGATGGGCGGGTGGCCGCCTTCGTCGATCCTGCCATCTACTACGCCGACGCCGAGATCGAGCTGGCGTTCACGACGCTGTTCGCGACGTTCTCGTCCGCCTTCTATCGGCGTTACGACGAGCTTCGCCCGATCCGTGCCGGGTTCTTCGAGGAGCGATGTCCGCTCTACAACCTCTACCCGCTGCTCGTGCACACGATCCTTTTCGGCGGCAGCTACGCGCGCTCGGTGGAGTCGACGGTGCGGCGGTTCGTGGGGTAGCCGGTCCGACGTCTAGAGCGCGCGCGGCGGCTCGAACCTCGCTCGCATGTGCTCCATCCACACCGTCATCATCGGGCGCTTGGGCAGCCCGAGGCTTCGCAGCCTGTCGGCGAATGGGTGATCGCCGAGCACGAGGTCGCTTCCGCTCATGGAGAAGCCGACGCCGCTGGCCTTCGACGCAAAGCGAGTGGCGTGGGCGCGGCCACTCCGGTGCGTGTAGGTGCTCATCGTCGTCTCCGGCAGCTCGCGCTTGCCGGACCGCGGCGCCGAATACGTCAGCACGAGCTTGCCCTGGCTGCGCAGCGTGCACACCGCGCGAGGGCCGTCGTGCGAGAAGTCGATGCTTTCGAGGGTCTTGGGGAAGCCCCACATCTTTTCCCCCGCCTCGCGAGTGAACGCCTGATCCACGGGCAGCCAGACGATGTAGGTGGAGACGCGGCTGCGCAGGAAGTCCAGCACCGTTCCCAGGTACGGAATCCCGCGCGGGGCGCGCCTCTCGCGCACGAAGAATGCGAAGGAGACCTCGTTGTAGTCGCCGAGATCGTTGTCGCGGTAGTCGATGCAGGCCAGGCTGAACAGCGCCTTTGCCGGCGCGATCTCGACCACGTCGAGCTCGTCGCCCGGCAGCATGGCGCGCGCAGCACGTGCATCGACGACGTAGGTGGCCGCGGACGAGCAGGCGTCGCGTACGACGACAGGAAAGGGGACGGCTTTGCCTTGGATGACGACCGGCGCCGCGGTCGGATCTTGTGCGCGCGCGGCGGTAGCCATGGCTACTTGCGTGCCCGCTGCCCGAACAGGACCTTGCGCGCCTCTTCGTCGGGGCCGCTCGGCGCGAGCTGGCGCAGCTCCTCGCCGATGGCCACGCCCTTGGCGGCAGCCGGACGCGCCCGTATCGTGTCGAACCAGCGGCGCAGGTTCGGGAAATCGTCGAGCACCTGTCCCTGCCGCTTCCATGGAATGACCCACGGCCACGCGGCCATGTCGGCGATCGAGTAGTCGCCGGCCAGGAACTCGCGGTCGGCCAGGCGCTTGTCCATCACGCCGTAGAGTCGGTTGACCTCGTCGGTGTAGCGATGGACCGCGTAGTCGATCGGCTCGGGCGTGTAGTTGCGGAAATGGTGGCATTGGCCGGCCATTGGTCCGAGGCCGCCGACCTGCCAGAACAGCCACTGCAGCGCTTCGTAACGACCGCGAGCATCGGTGGGAAGGAAGTTTCGGGTCTTGTCGGCGAGGTAGACCAGGATCGCACCCGATTCGAAGATCGAGATGGGCGGCCCGCCGCCGATCGGATCGTCGTCGACGATGGCCGGCATGCGGTTGTTGGGGCTGATGGCGAGGAATTCTGGCGTGAACTGCTCGCCGCGCCCGATGTTCACGTACTGGAGGCGATAGGGCAGGCCGCACTCCTCCAGCATGATCGTGATCTTCCAGCCGTTGGGCGTGGGCCAGTAGTAGAGGTCGATCATGCGCCGCGGGTGCGTTGCCTAGAAGTATCCGTCGCCGGTCTCGGTCTTGACCGAGACCTTCTCGCGCGACTTGATGAACTTGCCCGTGATCATGTCCTTGTAGCCCATGCCGGGGCCGATCATCGGGTAGACGTGCGCCGTCGAGTCCACCATCACTTCGAGGAAGGCCGGGCCTTCGAACGCACAGAACTCCGCGAGCGCCTGCGGAACCTCTTCCTTGGCCGTCACGCGCCGCGCGAAGCCGAAGCCGTCGGCTTCGGCCGCCTTGATGAAGTCCTTCTTGTGCAGCGTCTTGTCGGTGCCCGAGTAGCGGTTGGCGTAGAACAGATCCTGCCACTGCCGCACCATGCCGTCGCCCATGTTGTTGAGGAGCAGCACCTTGACCGGAATGTCGTACGTCGTCAGCGTCTCCAGCTCGCCGAGGTTCATGCGGATGCTGCCGTCGCCGTCGACGTCGATGACCAGACGACCGGGGTTTGCCAGCGCGGCGCCGATGGCCGCCGGAAGGCCGAAGCCCATCGTTCCCATGCTGCCCGAGGTCAGCCACAGCCGCGTGTCCTTGAAGTCGAGGTATTGAGCGGCCCACATCTGATGCTGGCCCACGCCGGTGGCAACGAACGCTTCGCCCTTGGTGATCTTGTTCAGCTCCGACAGGACGTACTCCGACTGGATGCGATCGCTGGACCGGTTGAAGTCGAGCGGATAGTCCTGGCGCAGCCTGCTGACGTGCTCGCGCCAGGCGGCGAAGTCCTTGCGGAAGCCTTTGCCCGCCTCCAACAGCTCGGTCAGCGCGCGCTTGGCATCGCAGACATAGGACCAGTCGACGTTCTTGACCTTCTCGATCTCGGACGTGTCGATGTCCAGGTGCGCGATCTTGGCACCGGGAGCGAACTCCTTGACCTTGCCGGCCACGCGATCGTCGAAGCGCGCGCCGACCGCGAACAGGAAGTCGCAGTCCTCGACAGCGTAGTTGGCGAAGGCGGTGCCGTGCATGCCGAGCATGCGCAGCGACAGCTCGCTGGTGGTGTCGACGGCGCCGATGCCCATGAGCGTCGTGACCACCGGAATGCCGAAGCGCTCGGCGAAGCGGCGAAGCTCGCCGGCGGCATCACCGTGCACCACGCCGCCGCCGACGTAGAGCAGCGGACGCTCGGCCTTGGCCAGAAGCTCGAAGAACGCGCGGCCACGCGCGGGCTCCAGATGCGTGCGCTGCTGCTCGGCCAGGCGCTCGTCGTACCCGCGCAGGTGCAGCAGCCCCTCGCCCTTGAACGTGCCCTGCGACAGCTGCACGTCGCGTGGGATGTCGACGACGACAGGACCGGGTCGGCCGCTACGCGCGATCTCGAACGCCGTGCGCATCGTCTCCTCGATCTTGGTCTCGTCGGTGAGCAGGAAGACGTGCTTGGCGCACGACGACATGATGTTGAATACCGGCGCTTCCTGGAATGCGTCGGTGCCCATGGCCTGGCGCGGCACCTGGCCGCAGATCAGCACCACCGGCACGGAGTCGGCCTGACAGTCGCGAATCGGCGTGACCGAGTTGGTCGCTCCCGGCCCGGATGTGACCAGGAAGACGCCGACTTTTCCGGTCGAGCGGGCATAGCCGGCGGCCATGAACCCTGCGCCCTGCTCGGTAGCCGGGACGACCAGATTGATGCGCTCGCCGGGCGCCTTGTGCTCGTTGTAGCGGAAGACCGCATCGTAGGTGGGAAGAATGGCGCCGCCGCTGTAGCCGAAGACCGTATCCACACCTTCGTCGGCCAGGACCTGGACGACCATGTCGGCTCCGCTCATGACGGTCCCGGCCAGCGGGTGCGCGGCCTTGGTCGTGTCCTCGACGAGTCCCAGGTGCTGGGCTCCAGATGTCTTACGGCTGGTCATGAACGTGTCTTCTCCTGTCGGTCCCCGCGGCCTCGGCATCGGCCTCTGCTGTGGTGCGGAGGCGGCCGTCGCCGGCGCGGCAAGCGGCACAATATGACGCAAACGCGTCGAGTTTCCTACGGAAGCGCCTGCGACTTCGAGTTTCTTTCCGGAGGGGCCGCCGCTGGCCGGCCATGCGGCCTCGACATGCGGCTGCGCCAGTGGAAAGAGCCAGCCGCTGCGCATTTCTCTGAGGGGACATCATGGGAAGGACACCACTGCTCACCTGCATCCTCGGCTGTCTCGTCGTGGGCTGGCCGGGCCTCATCCGCGCCGAGGAGTATCCACTCGTCGTGCCGCTGGGCCTCGACCGCGATGCCCTGGTCGTGCCGGCCGACAACCCGCTGACGAAGGAAAAAGTCGAGCTCGGGCGCCTCCTCTACTTCGACCCCAGACTGTCGGCCGACGGCACCATCAGCTGCGCCACCTGCCACGACCCCAATAAGGGCTGGGCCGAGCACTCCGCGGTCTCCACCGGCATCCGCGGTCAGAAAGGCGGGCGCAACTCGCCCACCGTCCTGAACGCCGCCTTCGGCCTCTTCCAGTTCTGGGACGGCCGCGCCGCCAGCCTCGAAGATCAGGCGCTGGGGCCGATCGCGAACGAGATCGAGATGGGCAGCTCGCACGATGTCTGTGCACAAACGATAGGTTCCATCGAAGGCTACAAGCCATTCTTCAAGGCTGCCTACGGCGACGAAGCGGTCACGATCGAGCGTATCTCCAAGGCCATCGCCAGCTTCGAACGCACCGTTTTGTCCGGAAACTCGGCCTGGGACCGCCATACGCAGAACAACGATCCCACCGCGCTGTCGGAAGCCGCCAAGCGTGGCCTGGCGCTGTTCGAGGGCAAGGCCAACTGCACGCGCTGCCACGTCGGCTTCAACCTGAGCGACGGAATCTTCCACAACATCGGCGTGGGGATGACCGCCTCCGAACCCGACATGGGGCGGTACAAGGTGACCAACAAGGATGAGGACAGGGGCGCCTTCAAGACGCCCATCCTGCGCGACCTCAAGCGCACAGCGCCCTACATGCACGATGGCAGCGTCCAGACGTTGGCCGAGGTCGTCGACTTCTACGATCGCGGCGGCGAGCCCAACCAGTGGCTGGACCCGAAGATGGTCAAGCTCGGCCTCTCGGAGCAGGAGAAGCTCGACCTGGTGGCATTCCTCGAGTCGCTGGAGGGCGACTGGGTGCCGATGGCGAGACCGGAGCTTCCAAAGTGAAGTAAGGTGATCATCGAGCTCTGTCGCTTCAAGCCGCTGAAAACCTATACGGGACCTCCATTCGCTGAACGTACCCTCGCAGTCCACGGCAGCGTCGTGACGCATTGCATTATGGGCATGGTGTGCCTAGTGTCGACGCGTGGGCGAATGTCCTCCGGCGATGCGGCGGTAGCAGGGAGCGCGATATGGATTTCAAGGAGCAGGTGCGGCAGTGGATATCGCCGGATGCGCGGAGCCTGCTCGGCCTGATGCTGGAGTCGGGTGGGGCCGGCGACGAGGACGTCACCATCGCCTTCACCGACATCGCCGACCACACCTCCTTCACCGACCGGCTCGGGGATGATGCGGCTCGGGCCCTGGTCAAGGCGCATGACCGGATCGTGCGCGCGGAGCTGGCCGGAGTCGGCGGCCGAGAGGTCAAGCACACGGGCGACGGCATCATGGCCTCGTTCCCTTCGGCAGCACGTGCGCTGCGCTTCGCCGTCAGTGTCCAGCGCTCGGTGGCCGCGTGGAATGCCCGGCACGAGCCGGCGGCGCCGCTTCGCGTCGCCATCGGTCTCAACAGCGGCTCCCCCATCGCCGATCATGGCGACCTCTTCGGGACGGCGGTGATCGTCGCCTCGCGAATCACCGATCGCGCCGCCGGCGACCAGATCCTGGTCGCCGACGTCGTGCGCCAGCTCGCATCCGGGAAAGGCTTCACGTTCCTGCCTCGCGGAAGCGAGACGCTGGAGGGGCTGAGTGAGGCGGTTCCGCTTTTCGAGGTCGTGTGGCAACAGGATTCTGCGGCCGAGCGCGCGGCGGCCGGCTAGAATCCCTCTCGACTGCCGACACCACCTGGAGCAAGCATGGAGCAGACCGCCGCCGTCCCCATCTACCGCAAGGACTATCAGCCGCCCGAGTACCTCATCGAGGAGGCGGACCTGCGCTTCGAACTGGGCGAGGAGGGAACGCTCGTGCGCTCGTCGCTGGCGTTGCGGCGCAACCCCGACCATCCCTCGCCTGGCACGGACCTGCGACTGGACGGCGAGGGCCTGGAGCTGCGCGGCATATGGCTCGACGGCCGCGCGCTGACGCCTGCCGAGTACGAGCTGACCGACAAGAGCCTGCGCATCCCGGACGTGCCGGGGTCCTTTTCGCTGGTGACCGAGGTGCGCGTGCATCCGGAGAGCAACACGGCGCTGGAGGGGCTCTACCGGTCCGGCGGAATGTTCTGCACGCAGTGCGAAGCCGAAGGCTTCCGCCACATCACCTTCTTCGCCGACCGTCCGGATGTGCTGTCGCGATTCACGACGACCATCGTGGCGGATCGCGAGCGCTACCCGGTGCTGCTTTCCAACGGCAATCCCGACGGAAGCGGGGACCTCGGGAACGGCGCGCATTGGGCGCGCTGGCGCGACCCGTTTCCCAAGCCCTGCTACCTCTTCGCCCTGGTCGCCGGAAGGCTTTCCTGCCTCGAAGACCATTTCGTCACGGCCAGCGGCCGCCGCGTCGCACTGCGAATCTACGTCGAGCCGCAGAACGCCGACAAGTGCGAGCACGCGATGCGATCGCTGAAGCGCTCCATGAAATGGGACGAGGACGTCTACGGCCGCGAGTACGATCTGGACGTGTTCCACATCGTTGCCGTCGACGACTTCAACATGGGCGCGATGGAGAACAAGGGGCTGAACATCTTCAACTCGAAGTATGTTCTGGCGCGTCCGGACACGGCCACCGACGACGACTACGCCGCCATCGAAGGCGTGATCGGTCACGAGTACTTCCACAACTGGACCGGCAACCGCGTGACTTGCCGTGACTGGTTCCAGCTGAGCCTGAAGGAAGGGCTGACGGTCTTTCGCGATCAGGAGTTCTCGGCCGACATGTCCTCGCGCGCCGTCAAACGCATCGGCGACGTCCAGGTTCTGCGCGTGCATCAATTCGCCGAGGACGCCGGTCCGATGGCGCATCCCGTTCGGCCGGACTCCTACATCGAGATCAACAACTTCTACACGTCCACGGTCTACAACAAGGGCGCCGAGGTCGTGCGCATGATGCACACCCTGCTCGGGCCCGAGCGCTTCCGCGCCGGCATGGACCTGTACTTCGAGCGCCACGACGGTCAGGCCGTCGCGTGCGACGATTTCGTGGCTGCGATGGAAGCGGCATCCGGCGTGGACCTGTCCCAGTTCCGCCTCTGGTACAGCCAGGCCGGTACGCCGCGCCTGAACGTGTCGCGCGCCTACGACCCCTCGCAGCGCGCGCTGACTCTGGAGATCGCGCAGGAGACGCCGCCGACGCCGGGGCAGAGCGAAAAGCAGCCGATGCACCTGCCGCTGGCGATGGCGCTTCTCGGCTCGGATGGCCGCGAGATGCCGTTGCAGCTCGAGGGCGAGAGCGGCGCGCCGGAAACGCCGACGCGGGTGCTGGAGGTGCGAAAGGCGCGCGAGGTGTTCCGCTTCGTCAACCTGCGCGAGGAGCCGGTGCCGTCGCTGCTGCGCGGCTTCTCGGCGCCGGTGTGCCTGCAGGGCGCGTACGAGGACCGAGATTTGGCCTTCCTGGCGGCCAACGACGGCGACGCCTTCAACCGATGGGATGCCGGGCAGCAGCTGGCGCTGCGCCGCATTCTCGAGCTCATCGAGGCCGGCCGCAGCGGTACGCCGCTGCAGCTCCCGCGGGATCTCGCCGACGCGTTCCGCAAGACGCTGATGTCGAATCTGGATCCGGCCCTCATCGCCAAGGCGCTGGTGCTGCCGTCGGAGTCGTACGTGGCCGACCAGATGACCGAGGTGGACGTCGACGCCATTCACGCCGTGCGCACGTTCCTGCGCGAACGGCTGGCCGAGGAGCATCGCGAGGAGCTGCTTCAGCGCTACCGCGCTGGCCGCACCGCCGCGCCGTATTCCCTGGAGCCGGAGGCCGTGGCGCGCCGGTCGCTGACCAACGTCTGTCTCGCCTACATTTCCAGGCTGCCGGGCCAGGAGGCCCGCGAAATCGTGTACGGCCAGTTTCGAAGCGCGGACAACATGACGGACTCGGTGGCGGCGCTGGCCGTGCTGGCAAACATGGACTGTCCAGAGCGCATCGCCGCGCTCGATGCGTTCTACGCGCGCTGGCGCGGGGAGCCGCTGGTGGTCGACAAATGGCTGAGCGTGCAGGCGACCTCCGAGCTTCCGGGAACGCTCGACGAGGTCCTGCGTCTGACCGGGCACGAAGCCTTCGACATCAAGAACCCGAACAAGGTGCGCGCTCTCCTCGGCGCGTTCTGCGGCGCCAATCCGGCCGGCTTCCACGACGCCACCGGCGCCGGCTACCGCTTCCTCGTCGACAACGTTCTGCGCCTGGATTCGCTGAACCCGCAGGTGGCCGCGCGCATGGTCGGCCTGATGAGCCGCTGGCGCCGCTATGACCAGAACCGCCGCGCGCTGATGAAGGCCGAGCTCGAGAGACTGCTGTCGGAGACGTCGCTGTCGCGCGACGTCTACGAAGTGGTCAGCAAGAGCCTGGCATGAGCGATACGCGAGACGAGCGACAGCGCGTGCCGCTGACGAGCACGCAGCGCAAGACGCTGCGCGGGATGGCGCACGAGCTCGAGCCGGTGGTGCACGTGGGCCGGGCGGGCCTGACCGAGCGTGTTCTGGATGCGGTTCGCAGCGCGCTCGAGGATCACGAGCTGATCAAGATCAAGCTGGCCGCCGAGCGCGAAGAGCGTCAGGAGATGGCTCGCCAGATCCAGAGCGCCTGCGACGCCGAGCTCGTCGGCCTGATCGGAACCATCGCGATCCTGTACCGGCAGCATCAAGAGCCGGAGAAGCGCACGATCCGCGTCTGAAGGGCCGCGTGAAGCCGGTCGCTGCTGCGGGCGGCAGCGCCGCGCGCCAGTGGCCCGCCTCAGCGCCGCCGCTGCGTGTCGTGCCTGGCGATCTCGAGCCGCCCGATCTGATCGATGTGGACCTCGTCCGGCCCGTCGGCGAAGCGCAGCGTGCGCAGGCCCGAGTAGGCGCGCGCCAGGAACGTGTCCTGGCTGACGCCCATGCCGCCGTGGATCTGCATCGCGCGATCCACCACGCGCAGCGCCATGTTCGGCGCGATGACCTTGATCTGGGCGATCTCGGAGCGGGCGGCCTTGTTGCCGACCGTGTCCATCATGTAGGCGGCCTTGAGCGTGAGCAGACGGGCCTGCTCGATCTCCATGCGCGACTGCGCGACGTGATGGCGGGTGACGCCCATGTCGGCCAGGCGCTGACCGAAGGCGGTGCGCGACAATGCACGGCTGATCATCAGCTCGAGGGCGCGCTCGGCAAGGCCGATCGTGCGCATGCAGTGATGGATGCGGCCCGGGCCCAGGCGCCCCTGCGCGATCTCGAAGCCGCGCCCCTCGCCCAGCACCAGGTTGGCCCTGGGCACGCGCACGTCGGTGAAGGTCAGCTCGGCGTGGCCGCCCGGCGAATGCACGGTGCCGAAGACGCTGAGCGGCCGGACGATCTCCACCCCCGGCGTATCGCGCGGCACCAGGATCATGGAGTGGCGCTGGTGCTTGGGCCCGTCGGACAGGGTCCGGCCCAGCACGATCAGCAGCTCGCAGCGCGGGTCCATCGCGCCGGATATCCACCATTTCCGGCCGTTGACGACATAGTCGTCGCCGTCTGGCAGGATCGTCGTCTCGATGTTGGTCGCGTCGGAGGAGGCGACGCCCGGCTCGGTCATGGCGTAGGCGGAGCGGATTTTCCCGTCCAGCAGCGGGCCCAGCCAGCGCTCCTGCTGCTCCGGCGTGCCGTACTTCGCCAGCACCTCCATGTTGCCGGTGTCGGGGGCGTTGCAGTTGAAAAACTCCGACGAGGCGAAGACGCGGCCCATGA